>JAZUJC010000299.1:0-6736 GCA_045642625.1 Lachnospiraceae bacterium | reverse complement strand
CGTGCTTTTTCTTTTGCCAGCGGCTTGAAAAAACCGATTAAAATGCCGGACACAAGAGGCAGCAGAATTGGAATCAGCAATATGTAATTCATGATTTGTACCTCCTATCCAAACATTTCAAGACCACGGTTAATGGCATTGATAAAATACTGTGACATTACGCCGAGGCCGATATTTAATAAAGCAAAAAGAACCAGTGAAGCCCTGAAAAGGAACTCGGGCTTGGCGGGCTTTTCGTAGGTTTTGTCGGTGAGTCTGTAAAGAGTAATAACGGTTCTGAAGAAATAAACCGTATTGAGGGCTGTGGAAACCATAAGCACCACCAGCACCAAAACTCCGTGGGTACCGCCAAAATTAAGGCCTGCCAGGGCAAAGTTAAGCTTACTTGAAAAACCGCCCAGGAAGGGGAAACCTACCATACTGAGTGCTCCGATGCTAAAGGCGATTCCGGCCAGGGGAGCACGGTATCCGGAGCCTCTAAGATACTTAAACTCATCGTGATGATCGGAGGCATCCACCAGGGCACCGGCTGAAAGGAACAGCATAGCCTTACATACCGCATGGGAGAATATATGGAACATTGCAGCCATCATTCCCATTTTGGTGCCAAGACCGATACCCATGAATACATATCCGATTTGGGCAACCGAGGAGTAGGCGGTCATTCGGCGAATGTCGATTTGCTTAATTGCTGAGAAGGAGCCCATAAGCATTCCCACAAGGCCGAACACAAACAAAACGTTGTGAATACCGGTTGCAACATATAAATCCAGTCCGATTACACGGTAAATAATCTTTATAAGTAAGAAAATGTAGCCTTTGCTTACGAGGGAAGACAAAACAGCCTGGGAAGCGGGGGTGGAGTAGCCATAGGCATCCGGAATCCACTTGTGGAAGGGGAAAAGACCGCTCTTGATTGCAAGGCCTATTGTAATAAGGGCAATAACTACCGTAAGAGGCTGATGATATTTGCCTGATTCGGTAAGTACCTGTATTGCCTCGTGCATGTTGCTCATAAGAAGATGACCGGTTAAATCGTATAAAATGATTATTCCCATAAGGAAAAGGGAGGAACCGATCAGGTTCATTATCATATATCTGGTGGAAGCCACCAGGGTACGACCACGGGTGCGGGCTGCAATTAATGCGGCAGCGGCAATGGTCATAATTTCTACAAAAACATAGGCTGTAAAGATATCATTGGTGTAAACCTGGGCCATAAGTGCCGCATCCAGCAAAAGCATAAGTACACAGTAGAGATTGTGCTTGTCGCTGAGCACATGCTCCTTTAGCTTCTTTACACCGCCTATAAAGGACAAAAACATAATAAAAGCAAAGAACCCTGCAGTAACCGCTTCAAGCTCCCCGGCTCTTATTTCGTTACCCCAGGGTGCGGGATAGTGTCCCATCATATATGTATAAGAGCTTCCGTAAAAGCGCATCAGCACCTCAAAAACTGCACTGAGTACCGATACGGTAAAAAGAACAAAACCTGTCCAGTATTTGGCAACCTTGCCCTTTAACACGCTGGTGAGGGCGGCGGAGCCCAAAGGCAGCAGTATACAGGCGAAGGGTATAGACTTCCAAAGTTCCATGTCTATTTTTCCTCCTTCCGGGCCAGTCTTGTGATAGTGTCGATATCAAGAGTGTGATAGCGGCGGTACAGACGGACCGTAAGTGCCAGCATTACTGCCGAGCAGGCAACACTTACCACGATACCTGTAAGTACAAGACCTGCAGGAATGGGGTTTATATACTCTTCCATGGAGGTGATGCCGTCTACCACGATGGGGGCCGTTCTCCCTTTTATATAGCCTTTTGCAGCCAGGAAGAGATACACGGCGCTGTCGGTCATGGAAAAGCCGATAATTTTCTTTATCATATTTTTATCCAGCAAAAGAACGGTAAATCCAATGCCGAAAAGAATCATTGCTGCGATTTCTTCGTAGTTTCCGAGTGCTTCAAACATTACATATCCCCCTTTCTGAACAGGGTGTAGAATGCGTACATTGTACAGCAGACCACAAGCCCAACCGCCAGGTTAAGATAGGGTATAAGCCCGGCTGAAAACAGTCTTCCGGGAGTTCCGGGCGAAATAATCGAGTGAAGATGATTTGCACCGGTAAAGAAGCTGTAGGTTTTTGACAGGGCATAAAACGTAAGTGCGCAAACAGATACCGTTCTAAAGGTTTTGAAGGTAAAGAAGCGCTCGGTTTTCTTAAACCCGAAAGCAGTTAAGTAAAGAATGAGTCCTGCGCCCATAACGGCACCTCCGGAGAAACCGCCACCGGGGGAGATGTGTCCGTTCATAATAATGTACATACCGAACATAAGGATGAAAGGTACGATTATTTTGGCTGTTGTCTGCAGGATAATATCCTGTTTGGGCTCGTACATTCTGTCGTCGGCTTCCATTTCAAGCTGACTTGCCGCATCACCTTTCTTTTCAACGGAAATGCGCAAAAGAATAAGAACCGCGCAGGCAGCAACAAACAGGACGTTGCTTTCACCCAGTGTATCGAAGGCTCTGTAATCAAGAATCATTCCGGCAACGATGTTTACGGCGCCGGTTTCTTCCATACCCTGCTCGATATAACGCTTTGACACCTCGTTATTGACCGGGTTGTCGGGATTACCGAATTCAGGCAGGTATTTAACCGTAGTCAAAAGAAGGGCAATAATGCCTATACAAATAAGAGAAGCCATAAGTATGTATACACGGCGGGCTGCTTTTACACTTTTTTTGGAAAGGCCTATATGTAAGCTGTCAAAAACAGCCTGCTCGTGCTCATGAATATTTTCTCTTAATTCTTCGATGTCACGATCGTGACGGAGAGTATCTTTTTGAAGCTCTTCGCGGGAATTTGTTTCTGCTGTGTCGTCGTAGGAGGCTTTCATGGAATTATCAAGGCCCGAGGAACCTTCATCAACCCACACTGAAAAGCGTGACCACCAGTTATTGCTGATTTTCTTCGCCATCTGTATTGTCCCCCTTCTTTGAAAAATCTATAGCATGTATTTTCTTTAATGTAACCAGCAAAAGAAGTGAATCAATGCCGGCTCCGACTGCTGCTTCGGTTATGGCCAGGTCGGGGGACTCAAGAAGTACCCAGATAATGCTCATGGCAAGGCTTTGGCTCATGAAGACCACAACTGCGGTAAGCAGATTCTTACAAAAAGCAACAGTAAGGGCACATATAATGATAAATGCCAGTAAAATAAGGCTTAATAGCTGCATTATTTGCCCTCCTTTAATTTCTTTACAAATTCTTTGTCCTCTACTTCGAGGTGCTCGTCGATATTGTCGTCGATTGTTACTTCAAGGCCTCCTATCAAATGGGATGCGACAGGGCTTGTAAACCACAAAAATACCACAACAATCAAAATTTTTAAGCTTGTGACGTTAAATCCAAAAGCGATAATTACACCAAGCGCCATGGAAAGAATGCCGGCGGTATCGTAAAGAGCGGCGGCGTGAATACGGCTTAATGAATATTTGAATCTAAACAGTCCCACGATTCCTGACAGTAATACAAAAAGTCCAAACAGTGTAAAGACGGCAGAAAGGCCGAAACGAATCCAATCAAGTATCATTTTCTTCTGCCTCCTTCTTTATATGTCTTTTGCCGCGGTAAACTCCCACATAAATTTTCGTAAGAAGAATAACGGCCAGGAACGAAAGCATTGTGTATATAAGCGCCACGTCGGTTAAATAACCTTCTCCCATCAAAAAGCCAAGAATGAGAATAAGGATTACTACAACGGTACTCATCATATTAATAGAGATAAGTCGATCGGCAATTCGGGGGCCGATGGCAGCTCTTATAAGGCAGGCCAAAAGAATAATGCCCAGCAAAATGGCTGCACCGGTGTAAAAGTATGTATATGCGTTCATTACTTCGGGAGTTGTAACTACATCAGACATTTTCTTTTGCTCCTTCTATTTTTAATAGTTTCTTTTCCATTTCACTGCCCTCAAGGCTTACAGAGTAAGAAGAATCCAGGGCATGTACCAAAAGCGTATCCTCGTCGATTCCCACAGTAATGGTGCCGGGGGTAAGGGTAATTGAATTGGACAGGGCAACTTTTCCCGCATCGGTTTTAAGCTTTGTTTTGAAGCTTACAAGCTTAGGCTCAACTTCCTCGCCGGGTGACCATATAAAATGGATGGTTTGCAGCGCTGAAGCAAATACTTCTTTAATAAGGAAGAGAAGATATAAAATAATTTTGCCCAGCCTTACTAAAATTTTTAATTCTTTTTTAGGTGAATAATCCATGAACCTGCACACGAAAGCATACAAAAGACCGCTTAATACAAGTCCGACTATTGAAATTTCCCAGGTGATTCGGCCGTTTAACAAAAGCCAAAACAGAAAAAATACTATGTACATAATGAAATTTTCCTTCTATAATATATGTAGCGACACAATTGTAGACCTTAAAAATATAGTAAGTCAAATAAAAATAGACCAAAGAAAGCCATATAAATACTTATATTTTGGTATTTATTTCAGGGTTGACAACGTATTCAAGCGCTTGTATACTAATACAGCATGCGTGCGGATGCGTTTTTTTTGTGCGCACCGCTAATATATCGCATATAGTTTTTTAGAAAGGAGAAACAGAATGCCTACATTTAACCAGTTAGTAAGAAAGGGTCGTCACGATAAGGCTTATAAGTCTACAGCACCTGCACTTCAGAAAGGTTACAACTCACTTCACAAGAAGCCTACAAATGCTTCAGCACCCCAGAAGCGTGGTGTGTGTACTGCAGTTAAGACAAAGACCCCTAAGAAGCCTAACTCAGCTCTTCGTAAGATCGCAAGAGTACGTCTTTCAAACGGAATCGAAGTAACATCTTATATTCCCGGTGAAGGTCACAATCTTCAGGAGCACAGCGTTGTATTGGTAAGAGGTGGTAGAGTTAAAGACTTACCCGGTACCAGATATCACATTATTCGTGGTACTCTTGATACTGCGGGAGTCGCTAACAGAAAACAGGCTCGTTCCAAGTACGGTGCTAAGAGACCTAAGGCAGGCAAGTAATCAGTCTTGTCAACTAAGTACCACATTGACTAATTAGTGTTGGAATTCTGTTATTAGATATCCGCACGTACACAGAGAGTGAATTAGTACACGTTGTGAGTACCGATGATTTATTTTGAACATCGCTAGTTCGGTGTTCACGAAAAAGCTATTAATTTTCGAATGAATAAGGAGGGAAGAACCGTGCCACGTAAAGGACATATTCAGAAAAGAGACGTTTTGGCAGATCCTTTATACAATGACAAGATTGTTACAAAGCTCATCAACAACATCATGCTTGATGGTAAGAAGAGCGTAGCTCAGAAGATTGTATACGGAGCATTTGCTAAGGTTGAAGAGAAGGCTGGAAAGCCTGCTCTTGAAGTATTCGAAGAGGCTATGAACAACATGATGCCTCAGTTAGAAGTAAAGGCTAGACGTATCGGTGGTGCTACATATCAGGTACCTATCGAAGTTAAGCCCGATCGTCGTCAGGCCCTTGCTCTTCGTTGGTTAACCATGTTTTCTCGTAAGCGTGGAGAAAAGACCATGGAAGACAGATTGGCTAACGAAATTCTTGATGCTGCAAACAATACCGGTTCTGCAGTAAAGAGAAAAGAAGATATGCACAAGATGGCAGAAGCAAACAAGGCGTTTGCTCACTATCGTTTCTAATTTTAGTTGCCTAATAAATATAGGAGGAAAAAATCTTGGCTGGAAGAGAATATCCGTTAGAGAGAACCAGAAATATCGGTATTATGGCTCATATCGATGCAGGTAAGACAACTGCTACCGAGCGTATCCTTTATTATACTGGTGTTAACTATAAGATCGGTGATACTCATGAAGGTACTGCAACCATGGACTGGATGGAGCAGGAACAGGAAAGAGGTATCACAATTACTTCAGCTGCTACTACATGTCACTGGACATTACAGGAGCAGACAAAGGCTAAGCCCGGCGCTTTAGAGCATCGTATCAACATTATCGATACACCCGGACACGTTGACTTCACTGTAGAAGTTGAGCGTTCACTTCGTGTACTTGATGGTGCTGTTGGTGTATTCTGTGCAAAGGGTGGTGTAGAACCTCAGTCTGAAAACGTATGGCGTCAGGCTGACACTTATGGTGTTCCCCGTATGGCATTTATTAATAAGATGGACATCTTAGGTGCTAACTTCTACGGAGCCGTTGATCAGATTCGTAACCGTCTTGGTAAGAATGCAATTGTTATTCAGTTACCTATCGGTAAGGAAGATGAATTCAAGGGAATCATTGATATCTTTGAAATGAAGGCATATATCTACAACGATGAAAAGGGTGATGATATCACCGTAACAGATGATCTTGGAGATATGGCTGATGAAGCAGCAGTATATCACGATGAACTCGTTGAAAAGTGCTGTGAATTAGATGATGACCTTATGATGATGTACCTTGAAGGTGAAGAACCTTCAGTGGACGAAATGAAAGCAGCACTCAGAAAGGCTACCTGCGAATGTAGAGCCGTTCCCGTATGCTGCGGTAGTGCATATAGAAATAAGGGCGTTCAGAAGCTTCTTGACGCTATTATCGAATATATGCCCGCTCCTACAGATATCCCTGCTATTAAGGGTACTGATATGGACGGAAATGAAATTGAAAGACATTCTTCAGACGAAGAACCCTTCGCTGCACTTGCTTTCAAGATCATGACAGACCCCTTCGTAGG
>JAZUJC010000298.1:0-2662 GCA_045642625.1 Lachnospiraceae bacterium | reverse complement strand
TATAACTTCTAAATGCGACTTTGATATTGATGTAGCTTCCAATAATAGGTATTATGTAGATGCGAAGTCTATCGTTGGTGTATTGGGTCTTGATCTTTCAAAGCCTCTAACTATTATTTATAACGGTTACAACGAAGGTCTCGAATCATTTCTTAAGAATCACGCGGTAGCCTGCTAAGAGGCAATCGCTTCGAGGGCAATACTGGTGGAATCAAGAATATCTGTAAGGAACCTGGTAGAATTTATCCTTCGTTCCGGAGATATTGGCAACAGAATAGGAAGCTTTTCAGAGCAGGCGATGCAGGAAGGCGGGCGCATTCATCGTATGATACAAAAACGCATGGGTGCGGATTACCGTGCTGAAGTACCGCTTGCTTTTGTTTTTCACGGAAACGATGTGGATATTACCGTGGAAGGCCGGGCCGACGGAATTATCGAAAACGAATCCGGCGTAACCATTGATGAAATCAAATCCACCTATGCCGATGTTATGAAGTTTAAAGAAGCGCAGCCCCTTCACCTGGCACAGGCCCGTTTTTACGCATATATTTACTGCCTTGATTATCATATTGACGAAATAAAGGTCAGAATCACATATTGCAATATTGAAACCGAGGAAATCAGGTATTTCCACGAAACATGTTCTTTTGCCGAATTAAGCGAATTTGTTAATAAGGTGTGCTCGGCCTATGAAAAGTGGGCTAAGATGGAGCTTGAATGGATTGTCAAAAGAAACGGTTCCATTAAAGAGCTCCCCTTTCCTTTTGCCTACAGAGACGGACAGGAGGAACTGGTTAAGCAGGTTTACTATTCAATCCATCATGGTAAGAAGTTGTTTATCGAGGCACCTACGGGAGTCGGAAAGACAGTATCCACGGTATATCCTGCGGTTTGCGCTCTTGGACAGCAGAAAGCACAGAAAATCTTTTACCTCACCGCCAAAACCATCACCAGAACGGTTGCGGCTGACTGCCTTGATATTCTCCGTGAAAAGGGCCTGAATATTAAAGGAATTGTATTGACTGCAAAAGAAAAAATTTGCTTTACGGAGTCAAAAGAATGCAATCCGGATGCATGTCCCTATGCCTGCGGCCATTTTGACAGGGTCAACGACGCCGTGTTTGATATGCTCAATTCTACTGAGCGTTATACAAGAGAGACAATAGTCGAGTACGCAACAAAGCATCAGGTGTGTCCCTTTGAAATGGGACTGGATGCTTCGCTGTTTTGCGACTTCATTATAGGCGATTATAACTATGCCTTTGATCCCCGGGCCAAGCTGAAGCGTTTTTTTGCCGATGGCAAGGAAGGCCAGTATATCTTTTTGATAGACGAGGCCCATAACCTTGTAGACCGTGCCAGGGAAATGTATTCGGCAGTGCTTTACAAAGAAATGTTCCTGGATATAAAGAAGCTTACAAAGGATGAATGTCCGGGCGTTTTTAAGCGCGCCCAAAGCTGTAATCAGGCTCTGCTTAACTTAAAGCGTCAATGCAATAACGATGTTCTGAGAGACTTTGAAATTGACGGTTTTACAAGTGCTTTGCTAAGGCTCTATTCACAGCTTGAAAAGGTTCTTCAGGATAAGAACGAAAACGGTAAAAAAGTAAAAAGCACCATAAGCGGTGAAGTCAGGGAAAAGCTTTTAGAGTACTATTTTGAAATTTTTAACTTCCTGGATATATATGAGCGGGTAGATGAGAATTATGAAATATACTGTTCTTTTGACACTAACGGTGACTTTTATATAAGACTGTTTAATGTCAATCCCTGCAAAAATCTGGGTGAGTGTATGAGCGCAGCCCGGTCGACGGTTCTTTTTTCGGCCACATTGCTTCCTATTCAGTACTATAAGGAGCTTTTGTCGGGAAAGGCCGAAGACTATGAGGTGTACGCAAAGTCGGTATTTAACCCCGATAAACGAAGAATTCTAATTGCTAATGATGTTACCAGCAGGTATACCCGCCGAAACAGCGATGAATACACCAAAATAGCCACATATATCGTAGATGTTGTCAGCAAACGCCACGGCAATTATATGGTGTTTTTTCCTTCCTACAGCTTCATGAATAAGGTGTTTGAACATTCCGATATGAGTAGGTGTGGGGAATTGGATATTGAGATTCTTGTGCAAAATTCCGGAATGCGGGAAGAGGAGAGAGAGGAATTCCTTAACCGATTTATGGAAGAAAGAACAGAGTCTTCCCTTATAGGCTTTTGCGTAATGGGCGGAATTTTTTCCGAGGGAATCGATTTAAAGAACGATGCGCTGATAGGAGCGATTATTGTAGGAACCGGTATTCCCCAGGTGTGCCTTGAACAGGATATTATTAAAGAATTTTTCGATAACAGGGGAGAAAACGGTTACGATTACGCTTACCGTTATCCGGGCATGAACAAGGTGCTGCAGGCTGCAGGCCGTGTTATAAGAACCGAGGATGATATCGGAATAGTGGCGCTTTTGGATGAACGTTTCCTGGAGCGTAAGCAGCAGATGATGTTTCCGAGAGAGTGGGAAGACTGCCGGGTGGTGAATATTAAATCAGCACCGGAGGTTGTAGAAAAATTTTGGGATGAATGGTTGTAGAGACAGCCGTTCATCCCTTTTTTGAAGATAAATATAAGTCAGTATTATTCACTAATCAGAAAAAATTATATATAG
>JAZUJC010000297.1:0-10590 GCA_045642625.1 Lachnospiraceae bacterium | reverse complement strand
CACAAAATAAAGGGCTGAATGTGATAACATTCAGCCCTTGTATATTTTATTGAAGTGTTTATATTTAATGTAATATTGATATTACAACTACCTTCTTCTCTTCTTTTTATAATTTCTCATTATGTATTTTCTGTTTCTGGCAAAATGGAAATTGGAAATAATTCGCTTAATTAAAAAGACTACGAAAACAACACCGAAAACAATTCCAATCCATTTGATAATACGATTTACATATATAAAAGTAGGTTTTTCTTCTTCTTTTTCCTCAATTACTTCATCTTCTTTAAATACAAAAGAAGTTTCTTCTTCTTTGCTGACCATAAGTGATGCACTTCCGAGATATTTTCCGTTGTAACTGTATTCTATATCAGCCAAAACGGTCGGATTATCTTCTCTATAGATAAGATTGCTTGTTAAATCCGAAAAAGAACAGTTTTTAGGAAGAATAATCTCTGAATCGCTGTCTAATGACATAAAGGAAGAGGAATTTCCGAATACGTCGTAGTCGGTTTCAAAGAAATTTTCGCTTTCCAATACGTACTTTGTTTCATAATCGGCTACTTTAATTTTTTCAAAGTTGTTGAATCCGTAATTAAATAAAGTAACCGTATCGTCATACTGATAAGGAGTTTCCTGCATCATTACGACACAAACCAATCTCATTCCGTTTCTCTCCGCGCAGGTAACAAGAACCTGTCTGGATTCATCGGTAAAGCCGGTTTTTGATCCCACCAAACCGTTATAATTGTAGCTGCCGTTTAAGAAATAGTTTCTGGAAGGAAGATCTATATCGTCGGGCTGTGTATCCGTTGGATACCAGTGATATCTTTTTGTACGGGACATTTTGGCCAAAAGTTCATTTTTGAAAAATTCCCGTCCGATAAGTGCTAAATCGTAAGCACTGGTATAATGATTGCTGTCGGTATATCCGTGGGCATTATTAAAATGCGTGTTTTCACATCCAAGTTCCTTGGCTCTTTTATTCATTAATTCTACAAAAGAATCAATGTCTCCACTTACATACTCACCTACCGCATTTGATACTTCGTTAGCAGAAAGTACTAAAATACCGTAAAGACAATCTTCCAAAGTCATGGCTTCACCGGCATCCATTCCCATATTGGAGCCATCCCAGGGAACCGTATAAACTGCCTCATAGGAAAAAGGAACCATGTCGCTAAGCTTAACTCCTTCTTTTTCCATAGCTAAAAGACAGGTCATCAGCTTTGTGGTGCTGGCAGGAAACATTTCTTCGTGAATATTCTTTTCATAAAGAATGATTCCGGAATCGGCATCCATTAAAATAGCACTGGCGGAACCGATTGCCGGTCCTTCGGGCCAGTTTTCCACTTCGTTGGACTGAATAGGCCATGATTTTCGCTCTTCCATTTCACTTAAATGGTCAGCTCTGGCACTAATCGGAAACAACAAAAAGGATATAAGCAAAAGAAAAGTATTCAGTTGTTTTAAAATTTTACTGTTAAAAATACTCATCTCCTTCATTTTATACCAATTTATCGTTGACATGAAGAGTAATTCTGATTATTATTTTTTTAACTTTATGGAAATAAAGAATAAAACATTTTTTCTGGAGAGACTTCTTCAATGGAGAAGAGCCGAAGGTGTAAGGTAACTTACCGATCTCTCAGGCAAAAGGACAGGAGAATCATATGGATAACTTTTTAAAAAGTGTCGAAGAAGTTAACAATGTCGTTAACAATTTTGCATGGGGTTGGTTCGCAATCGTCATGCTTCTCGGAACAGGTTTAACAGCAACCATTATCACAAAATTTTTCCAAATTACTCACATCGGACATTGGTGGAAAAATACTATCGGATCAGTGTTTGATAAGAAAACAAGAAAAAACAGGGAAGCCGGTTCAGTTTCACAGTTTCAGGCTCTTTGTACCGCACTCGCAGCAACAATCGGTACCGGAAATATTGCCGGAGTAGCTGCTGCTATTTGGGTAGGTGGCCCCGGTGCTGTATTTTGGATGTGGGTTGCAGCATTCCTCGGAATGATGACCAACTATGCTGAAAACGTTTTGGGTATTTACTTTAGACGTAAAAACCAGGAGGGTGAATGGTCCGGTGGTCCCATGTACTACTTAAAGGATGGTCTTGGTGGATACAAGGGATTAAAGATTGTAGGTAAGGTACTTGCTATTGTCTTTACATTTTTTGCAATTCTTGCTTCTTTCGGTATCGGTAACCTTGGTCAGATTAACAAGATCACCATTAATGTGGAGTCAGCCTTCTTTAGCGAGATAAATGCTCCTACACTTTTAGGTATTTCAATAGTTAACTGGATAATCGGTTTGGTATTAATGGTAATCGGAGGCTTTATTATTCTTGGTGGTCTCCAGAGAATTGCTTCTTTTGCTGAAAAGGTTGTTCCTTTCATGGCCATTGTATATGTACTTGGAGCACTTATTATTGTATTTACAAACATTGGTAAGGTCGGTGCAATTTTTGGAGCAATTTTCAAATTTGCATTTACTCCTGCCGCAGTTACAGGTGGTATTTCAGGTAGTGTAATTAAGAAGATTCTTGACGGACCCATTAAGCTTGGTTGTAAGAGAGGTATTTTCTCAAACGAAGCCGGTCTTGGTTCTTCCGTTATGGTTCATTCAAACTCTAACGTAATTGAACCTGTTAAGCAGGGTATGTGGGGCGTATTTGAAGTATTTGCAGATACAATTGTTGTATGTACAATGACTGCAATTGTTGTTCTTTCTTCCAAATTTATTGATTTAACAACCGGTGATATTATTGTTACAGGTGATGGCATTAATGATGCTAACCTGGTTGCTAAGGCTTTCGGTAATGTATTTGGTATAGGTGGCGAATGGTTTATTGCCACTGCAGTTTTGTTATTTGCGTTTACCACAGTTCTCGGATGGTCACATTACGGATCAAAGGCAGTTGAATACTTATTTGGTGTAAAGGGCGTTAAAGTTTACAAGGTTATTTTCGTATTGGTAATGATTGTCGGCATAAATCCCGATTCATCTCTTGCCTGGGAAATTTCAGATACCTTTAACGGACTTATGATGATTCCCAACTTGATTGGTGTACTGGCACTTACTCCTTTGGTATATAAAATTACCAAGAACTATGTTGATAGAAATATCAAGAAAAATAAGCAGATTGAGCCTATGCTGTCCCATTTCTCTAATATTCAAAAGGAAATGGAAGCTAGGCTTAACGAAGAAAAATAAAAAAGTATCAATATATATGATATAATCAAAGCCGGTGCAGAAAAGTGCACCGGCTTTAAATTTATTGTATTACCTAAATCTATATAATAAACACATTACCAGAAAGGAAAGATTAATCCGATATTTTGAATGATATAAGTGGATTAATCAAAAATATATGAGACTTAGAAATATAACCGGTTCCGAGGAAGTAATTGCTGCCAGCACATATGTGGTGCATGAGCCTGAAAAGCAAAAGGGAAAGTGGAATGAAATATTTGAAAAAGAACAACCTCTTCACATAGAAATCGGAATGGGAAAAGGTCGCTTTATTATGGATATGGCAAAAGCCCACCCGGATATTAATTATATTGGAATCGAGCGTTACTCAAGTGTTCTTTTAAGGGCAATCCAAAAAATGGATTCGCTTGAGGAAAAGCCTTCCAATGTAAAATTCATATGCATGGACGCCAAAAACCTTACCGAAGTATTTGGTGACAAAGAGGTTGATCGCATTTATCTTAACTTTTCAGATCCCTGGCCCAAGGACCGTCATGCAAAAAGGCGCCTTCCCTCGAGACAGTTTCTTAAGCTTTATGATGTTATCCTGAAAAAAGAAGGAACACTGGAGTTTAAAACCGATAATCGTGATTTATTTGATTTTGCGGTAGAGGAGCTGGAACCTGCGGGATGGAAATCGAAGGCAATTACATATGATTTGCATAATGATGTGGTTTTGGTTGAGGGTAATATTATGACAGAGTACGAGGAAAAGTTTTCATCCATCGGAAATCCGATATGCAAATATATTATATATAGATAAAAACGGTATAGTTACATACCACTATGGGGAAAATGAACTTAGTAGATATTAATAAAAGAAAAGAATATAAAAAATGGTTTGATACCTGTGAGGATGCCTGTATATTAACTGCATTGTCGGGAGAAGGTGGAGATTTATATGTTGATGATTTAAATGATCCCACCGTTTTGGTTGCAGTAGTGTCCGATTATGTTTTTTTTGCAGGAAAGCCCGGTTCGGATAAATTGGAGACAGCGCTTAATTATATTGATTCACTGTTTAGCGATGGTTACAATATTCGCCCTGTGGAAAAAAGCTTTGAATCGGAGATTTTGGATTATTTTGGCTCAAGAGCCTATACATATTCCCGCTTTGCAATGGAAAGAACCTTCAAATATATGGATTTTGATAAGCTTTCTAAAAATGTTGAGGCAAAAGAAGGTGAATTTTCTTTTGCAATGATTGAAGAGGAGCTTTTTAGATATTGCAAAGAAACAGAGTGGGCCAACAATTTTGTAGTATCCTATGATACCTACGAACAGTGGAAAACCGGTGGACTGGGAGTAATGATTTTAAAGGATGGAGAACCTGTGGCCGGTGCATCATCCTATAGCAACTACCCCGGCGGAATCGAAATAGAGATTGTAACCAGGAGTGATTATCGTGAAAAAGGACTGGCTACGGCAGCAGGCTCAAAGCTAATTATGGAATGTAAAAAAAGAAACCTGGTGGCCAGCTGGGATGCGGCACATGAACAAAGCATGAAGCTTGCCATGAAACTTGGTTATAAGCTTCTTTATCCTTATACAATTATCGGTGTAAATCCATAGAAACCCCAAAAGAAAGCAATATTATGTCGTTCTAATCCTTTACACGGGCATTTTATTATGATAATATGCTACTGCACTAAAGTGCAGGAAAGGATTTATGAAAAAGATGAAAAAGTTTTTAGCTATTTTATTAATGGCAGCCATGACACTTTCATTAGTTGCTTGTGGCAAAAAGGACAATGGAACAAAGAAGTTTATTATGGGTATCGATGCTGAATATCCCCCTTTCAGCTATATGGGTGATGACGGCGAATACACCGGATTTGACGTAGAAATTTGTCGTGCAGCTTGTGAAAAGCTTGGCTATGAATTTGAAATTTTCGGTGTTAACTGGGATGAGAAGCTTATTCAGCTTGATGCTCACGAATGTGACTGCGTTTGGGCAGGTATGACAATTCTTGACAGTATGAAGGAAGCAGGCTATGTTCTTTCTGCTCCTTACTATGAGAACGCTCAGGTTATTCTTGTAAAAGAAAACAGCGGAATTAACACTGCTGACGATCTTGCAGGTAAGTACGTAGCAGTTATGCTTGGTACTTCAGGTGAAGATCTTCTTAACAACGATCTTGCTGATATGGCTGCAACCTTTGGAAACCTTGTTACCTGTGACAGCTTCCTTAAGTGCTTTACAGAGCTTAGCGGTAACGCAGTTGATGCAGTATTTGTTGACTATCCCGTAGCATTAAGCTATGCCAATGAAAATGCAGGATACAAGATTCTTGACGAACAGTTCGGTGGCGAGCAGTATGGTATCGCATTCCGTTCAGGTGACGAAGAGCTTTGCAAGGCAATCGAAGGCGCTGTAGCTGAATTGGTAGCTGACGGTACATATGCAAAGATTGCAGAAAAGTATCCTGATATTATTGATAACCTTGTATTTCTTAAATAATTCCAGGTAATTAAATAATGTTTACTTTCTTCCCGGAGGTACATTAAGTGTCTCCGGGAAAATATGTTGTGGGGTTTGTTTAATCCGGTTGTGCTTATTCGCTTTGTTACAGAAAGGATAATTTTATGTCTCTTATGACAATGATAGAGAAAATGTCAGGTGGTTTTGAAAAAACCTGTGCTATTTTCTTTCTTACATTGATTTTTTCCCTTCCCTTAGGAATGATAGTTGCTCTTTTAAGAATGAGCAAAAGCAAAATAATATCAGGAATTACCCGGTTTATTATTTCTATTCTCCGTGGTACACCTTTAATGCTTCAGTTACTGGCTGTAACCTACGGTCCTCACTATTTGTTTGGATTATCTGTTTCCAGAAATAAACTTATTCCTGTTGTTATTGCTTTTTCCATTAACTATGCCTCATATTTTGCAGAAATTTACAGAGGCGGAATCGAATCTATTTCAAAGGGACAGTATGAAGCAGCTGAGGTTCTTGGCTATTCAAAGGTTCAGACCTTTATAAGGATTATCCTTCCTCAGGTAATAAAAAGAATTATGCCCAGCGTAACCAACGAAGTAGTTACCCTGGTAAAAGATACATCAATGGCATTTACAGTTTCCTACCAGGAAATGTTTACAATAGGAAAAGAAATTGCCAATTCACAGACAAGCTTCATTCCTTTTATTGTTGCCGGAGCATTTTACTTTGTTTTCAATTTGATCGTAGATTTTGTTATGGGTAGAATTGAAAAGAAACTTAATTATTACAACTAGGAGGAGCGAAAATGGGACGAAATACTATTTTGGAAATGAAAGATATCGTAAAATCCTTTGATGATAATGAAGTTTTAAAGGGAATTTCTTTTTCGGTTTGTAAAGGAGAGGTAGTATCTATTATCGGACCCTCCGGTTCCGGTAAGTCTACATTGCTTAGATGTGCTACATTATTGGAAACCATTAATAGCGGCTCAATTCAGTATGAAGATATTTTGGTTGCACATATGGAAGAAAAACATGAAAAGCCTATATATCTTAATAAAAAGGAACTGACTCATGTAAAAAGCTATTTTGGACTTGTATTTCAGCAGTTCAATCTGTTTCCCCATTTTTCGGTACTGAAGAACGTTATGCATGCACCCGGTCATGTTCAGAAAAGAGACAAAGCAGAAATTGAAAGCGAAGCAAGAGAGCTTCTTGCTAAAATGGGTCTGGCCGATAAAGCCGATGCATATCCCTGTCAGCTGTCCGGTGGACAGCAGCAGCGAGTTGCAATAGCCAGAGCCTTGGCATTAAAGCCTGATATTCTTTTCTTTGATGAACCTACCTCCGCGCTGGACCCCGAGTTAACCGGTGAAGTACTTAAGATTATTCGTCAGTTAGCAAAAGAAAATATGACGATGGTTATTGTTACCCATGAAATGAATTTTGCCCGTGATGTCAGCAATCGTGTTATTTTTATGGATGGCGGTTATATTGTTGAAGAGGGAGCTCCCGAAGAAGTATTCGGCCAAACAACTCAGGAAAGAACAAAGCTCTTCCTGAAAAATTACCAGAGATAAAGAGTAGGAAAATATGTCTGTTTCATATGATGATTTGGAATATAACTACATAGACCCTACCGGAAATATTACTATACTGGTGGAATCAGAGGTTTCACCGGAAGAATATATAAATGTTTCCGATTATTATTTTGAAAAACACCCCGCTTGCGAACAAGTGGGGTTTATTTTCCGTGACTTTCCCGGTGCGGATATTCGCCTTCAAATGGCAGGTGGTGAATTTTGCGGAAATGCCACTATGTCTACCGGAGCACTTTATGCCGAGAAAACTAATCTCAAAATCGGTGAAACAAAAAATATAAAAGTAAAGACCTCCGGCGCAGCTGAAATTGTAAATGTAGAGATATCAAAGCTTGCTGAAAGCTTTTATGCGGGAACGGTATCAATGCCCTGCCCCGTTGGATTTGAATACAGGGATTTTTCTTTTGACAGTAAAAACTACCATTTGCCTGTAGTTGAATTTCAGGGAATGTATCATGTTATTGTTGAAGAATCAATGTCAAAAGAAACTGCTGAGGCAGCAGTAGTAAAATGGTGCAACGAACTTGGCTGTGCAGGAATGGGATTAATGTTTTTGAATGAAAAAGAAAAAGCACTGACACCATTAGTGTATGTATCGGCCATAAATACCATTTACTGGGAGCACTCCTGTGCCAGCGGAACAACTGCAACCGGATACTATTTATATAAAAAATATGGCAAAGAGATAAATCAGATGCTAAAGGAGCCCGGTGGCGAGCTTGGAATTCACATTATAAACGACAATGAAATATACTTGTCAGGGCATGTGAGATTTGTTGATAAAGGCGCCGTTTCTTGACAAAGAAAGGGGTATATTGTAAAATCCATTTGTTGCGATAAACGCAACAAATATATAATTCGGGGTGTGGCTCAGTTTGGTAGAGCGCTGCGTTCGGGACGCAGAGGTCGTGGGTTCGAATCCCGTCACTCCGATTCAGTAAACAAAAGGCTTTTCAGTATTTGGAAGCCTTTATTTTTTTGTCCGGTTCTAACTTTTAGGAAAGGGAGACCTCATGTTAAAATTTGTCCATGTATATAAGAATTAAATTGGGCCGAATAAACTATTTATACCGGGAGTGTGGTGCTCTCGGTATTTTTTGTTGACAAATTGGTTTATTCAGAGTAAACTCGCATCATAAGGTTTATCGCAAATAAACCAAAGGAGGGATTATATGAAAGAAATAGAATTAGGTGACGTACAGGCAGCTTTTGCAGATATTATTTGGAACAATGAGCCTGTTGGCTCCGGTGAACTTGTGAAAATATGTGAGAAAGAGCTGAACTGGAAGAAGCCTACTACTTATACAGTCTTAAGGAAGCTCTGTGAGAAGGGTCTTTTCAAAAATGAAGATGGTATTGTTACTTCTTTAGTTTCAAAAGAAGAGTTTAATGCTTCAAAAAGCGAAAAGTTTGTGGAAGAAACATATGAGGGATCATTACCGGCTTTTATTGCTGCGTTTATGTCACATAAAAAAATAAGTAAGAATGAGATAGATGAGATACAGAAAATGATAAATGAGTATAAGGAGAATTAGCGATATGTACGAAGTTTTTGCAAAGCTTTTAAATATGAGCCTTACTGCCAGTATCCTGGTGCTTATTGTCATTATTTTAAGATTTGCAATAAAAAAGGCTCCCAGAAAATATATTTGTATCTTGTGGGCATTGGTTGCACTTCGACTGATTTGTCCTTTCAGTATTTCAAGCTCTGTTTCTGCTTATAATATTCTTCATCAGGATACGATTTCAAACGGACGGATAGAATATTTTGAATATAACGGAAAAACAGAAAAGCCACAGCTTACATTTGAGGTTCCGGCTTTGGTAAATGATAACTTATCCTCGGATAGTATGACAGTCGGAACCAAAACCTCTGGCTTATATATGCCTACACTGGTTTATATATGGGTCATTGGAGTAATCGGAATGCTTGCATATGCAGTTGTAAGCTTTGCCCATCTTCGTAAAGAGGTTAGGGCATCTATAGAAAAAGAAGAAAATATATTTATGTGCGACGATATTAATTCGCCGTTTATACTTGGAATTATCCGGCCAAGAATTTATCTTCCGTCCGGAATCAGTGAGGAAGTTAAAGAAAATGTAATCGCTCATGAAAGGGCACATATCAAAAGATTAGACTACATTTGGAAACCATTGGGTTTTGTTCTTTTGTCTGTATATTGGTTTAATCCGGTGATGTGGATTGCATATATCTTTCTTTGCAAGGATATAGAGACTGCCTGCGATGAAAAAGTAATATCCAAAATGGATAAGAATCATATAGCAAGCTATTCCCAGGCACTTCTTGTCTGTGCTTCACAAAGGCGAATGATTACAGCCTGCCCCATTGCATTTGGTGAAACTGACGTAAAAGGGCGAATCAGGAAGGTTTTGAATTATAAAAAACCTGCGTTTTGGATTATTATAGCTTCTATTATCGTATGTATTATTGTGGGTATATGCTTTTTGACAAATCCCAAAGGAAACAATATTAAGTTGCTTGAAAATGCCTCGCCATCAACAAGTGCAATGTCCTTTCATTATTTTGACGGAAAAAATACTGAGATAAAGTGGTTATATGATGAAAAAGAAGAACAAAAGATAATTGATGAAATTAATAATGTTGTTACTAAAAAAGGCGACAGCAGCTTAATTACCGAATTTACAGCGCCGTGCTACGGACTGGAAATAACTGACAAAGACGGATATATGATCTGGCTCACATATTGCAATGGTCTTTGGCTCAGCAAAGACGGCTCAATATATGAAGCGGATTACAATTTTGAAAAATTATATAATAATATTTCTTCAGACTCGTCTGATATTATAAGCGGCGGTGCCGGTATGACTAATGCAGGTCTTTTGGGAGAATATGATACAAGATATTATTCGATTGCTCCGGAAATGAGCTCTATGAAGGATGGAGTAGAATTATCCATATCTGCAATAGAAGGAAATACTGTTACGGTGCTCATTCAAAACAATTCTTCTGAGGATTTTATCTACGGAACCTATTATTCTCTTAATAAGGAGATAGACGGAGTTTGGTATGTATTACCGCCTAAACTGTCAAATTATGGATTTACGGATATTGCAATGATATTGTCGGGAGGAGAAAGTAAGGAAGAACAGTGTGATCTTACTATGTATGGTGAGCTCTCTGATGGACATTATCGTATTGAAAAAGCTGAAATGGTGGCTGAATTTAGCATAAGCGGAAAAAATGCTGTTATTAATACAAAAAAAGAAAGCAGTGATGCGACTGAATCGGAAGGGATATTCTGGAACGG
>JAZUJC010000296.1:0-1644 GCA_045642625.1 Lachnospiraceae bacterium | reverse complement strand
GTTATATCCGGTAACTTCAAATTCGACATAATCGGCAACATTCAATTTCTTTTGCGATGATGCGCCACAACCACATAAGCATAAAATAAGTATGCAAAGAGAAAAAACAAGATATTTTTTTTTCATATATTATTCCTTTCGCGTTTTTGTTGATTATATGCCATTTTTTTTTTTTTTCAATATGAACATTGGCGTTATTAATGTTGTACTGTGTATAAGAAGATATTGTGGTACAATATGAGTGGATTATTGGGTGCACGGGAAGATTTTCTTTTGACGCAGGATACGGTCTGCAAAGGTTTGCACGAAAGATATCTGAATATAGGAGTGAAATGAAAAAAGCACGTATTTTTATTATTGTTTTAGTATTGTTGTCAGGGCTTGTATTTGGAGGTTGCAATATGTTTTTTAGTGAAAATCATGTCAGTGTAAAAGGTCAGAAATTGAACCGTTATGTGAAATCATCTGGTGGGGATATGACCGGCGGCTACGAAAGTGTCACAATAAAAAGAATGGACGATCAGTATGCGCTGTATACGGTTGAGAAGGCTGAGTGGCATTTTCAGGATCCGGAGGTTAGGGAATATTATATTGATGTGAAGGTTCTTGATGATATCCGGAATGTTGTTGTAGATAACAAAATAAACAATTGGAATCGAAAGAAGTTTACCAATATGTTTATAAGCGATGGTGCTTCCTATTCCTATAATTTTTCATTTGATGAGTCAACAGTTTCTTTTTCCAGCCAGTATTATCCCGACAAATACTCAAAGAAATTAGAACTTATTGATGCGGCAGTAGAGCCTTATACGCAGGCTATGGTTAAGCTTCCGGGCCTTGTGGTACCCGGTATCGGCGGTGATGATAAGTATATTCCGGCAAAAGAAGCAGTTGGAATATATGCATGCCGGTACAGTGGCAATCAGTTATGTTACAAGGTTGTTAATGATACTGATTCAGAGGTTGAATATTCATATCAGCCCGTTATCAGACGATTAACTGATGATGTTGTATTATACAGAGCAGATGAGCAGAATGATTCAGCTGTATATGCCCACAGCGACGACATACAAAGTTTTACCCTTAAGGAACGTCTCACTGCAGGCACTTATGAGCTTAATATAGGAGATTATTCCTGTACATTTACTATAGAGGATTAGCATGAGTGTAAAAGATGAATTCACGCCGCTTCCTCAGGAATATCGTGAACTGCCGTCGGAAACCTCGTACAGAAAAGACGAAGAAAACGACGATGAAAAGGCTATACTTGCCCTAAGGGCCAAAAGAGCCAAGGGCGAAAAGAGTGGTAAGCGGGGAAGAAGCAGACTATCCCAGATGCTTGTGAGCCTTCTGTTTGGGGCTACCGTTTTTACAGGAGCGGCTGTTACAGGCGACCTTATTATGAATAAGGGGCCGGTATATGAGTTTACGATAGGCGGCTATACAACAATACTGGATGAAACAACGGTTCTGCTTACCGATTCCGGGACACAGTCTGTCGGAGCTTTGAGTGCAGTTGCTAAGGTGGACTTTTCGAAGACGGTAACGATTGCCTTTGATATTTATCAAAGCGAATTTGCAACATATTCAAACGGGAACGGTGCGGATGGTGTCGCTGTATCATTTTCGGGTGAGGACCGAACC
>JAZUJC010000295.1:0-8502 GCA_045642625.1 Lachnospiraceae bacterium | reverse complement strand
AATCAGGATTTTCTCTCAAAAATTTGATATCGATCATAATTTTTCTCCTACATTACTACATTTTCTATATAAACGGTTCGCTCATCTAAAAGATTAACTACCACTTCTTCTTCAATGGTTTTACCGTCTTTATCTTTTACTATTCGCACCACAGGCCTTTCCGGAAACTGTTTGTTTTGCCTAATAACCATTCCGACCTCTCCGGTACTCATTTTTACCATACTTCCTGCGGGATAAACTGCAGTAAAATCCAGTAAAACATCGATTACTTCTTTGGAAAACAAAAATCCCCTTGAAGACTTCAAATATTCTACTGCTTCATATACTTTACTCCTTTTACAGCCAATTCCGCAAATCATTTCGTCAAAAGCATCCGTTGCTTCAAGAATTTGCGACATTTTTTCTGGATTTCTGGCATGTAAAGGGTATCCTGAGCCATTTATCCTCTCATGATGCTGCAAAATCATGGTTTTGCTCTCTTTAGAAATCCATTTTTCTTTTTCCAAAGCAGAAAAACCGTATGCAGGGTGTTTTTTATATTCAATTCTTTCTTTATCCGATAATGAATCAATCTCCCGGTCATTATAGGGGAAATTCAAATATCTTAAGCCGATATCATGAAAAAGACTGGCTACACCAAGGTTACGAAGCTCTTTCTTTGAATATCCCATTTTAGCCGCAACTAAAATTGCCAATGAGCAAACACTGATGGAATGTTCATATATATCGGCATTTCTTTCTTTTATATCGAAGATTTGTTCAACAATCTCTTCATCTTCCAAAATATTTGAAATAATACTGTCTGCGGTCTTTGTCAACTCTTCCAACTCGGAACTGTTGTTATAAACATGTCTTTCCATGACCGATTTTACTTTTTCACGGAAAATACCCTCTACTTCGTTCTTTAATATCAAAACTTCAGTAGGCTTAAGCTTGGAATCATCAATAAATACTTCCGTAATTCCAAGTGATTCAAGCTTTGAAACATATTCAGGTTTCAATTCGGTTCCCGCTGCCAATAACTCGTGATAATCCTTTGTCATTACCGGTCGAGCAAGTTTTTCAAAGCCGACAATATCTGATAATTTGCACAGTCTCACTAATTTTTCCCCTTATGCATTGCCTTTGAAAGAGCTTCCTGCTCTTCTGCACCAAGTGCTATATCACAATATCCGCCTTTTATTTCTTTTGAATATGTGTAACATCCATCAGTTCCGTGAACTGAATTTATAATGAATCCGTTATCTTTTTCATTCAACAGTGCAAGGGAAAAGCTTAATTTTCCACCCATCTGAGAAAATGCATCATATCTTACCAGACCGGCCT
Organism: Lachnospiraceae bacterium; assembly: GCA_045642625.1. Lineage (GTDB taxonomy): Bacteria > Bacillota > Clostridia > Lachnospirales > Lachnospiraceae > UBA1258. The sequence goes on along the minus strand of JAZUJC010000295.1, from coordinate 7,176 downwards.
TTTGATATGTTGATTCAAGTACATGGTAAATAACGCGAATATCCTTTTTGTTTTTCTCGGTCTGTTCGCGTATTTTGTTGTTTTCCTCAAACATTGAACCGATTTCTTCTTCAAGACTCTTTGCATTTCTGCCTGCGCAGAATTTATTGTATCTTTTCTTTAGTTTACATAACTCTTTTATAAGCACTATTATACATACTATCGCTATAAACAAAATAATCAGTGCTATAAATAATACCAGGCCTAAATCCAGGCTTTTTAAGCCTAAATTGTTTAAAAATTTGCTTTCCATTCCCCTATCCAATCCTTTTGCTACTAGATGTCTGTTATCCGAATTTTTAGGTTACTATTTTAATAATGCCTTTATTCTATCCAAATCATCGTTTGAATAAAATTCTATTTCGATTTTACCGGAACCGTCGCCTTTTCCTGTGATATTAACCTTTGTTCCAAGCTTTTGTTTCATTTTTTCAGCTATATCCTGGTAAAATACTTCCATTTCATCAGAAAGCTTCTTTTTTGCTTTTTCAGGCTTATCATTAGTTTTTACAAGCTTTTCGACGTCACGAACCGATAATTTATCCTTAACAATCTTCTCGGCAATCTCAATCTGACGCTTTTCGTCTTCAATACCGATTAATGCCCTTGCATGTCCCTCGGATATAAGCTTTTTAATAAGCATATCCTGAATTTTACTGCTTAATCTCAAAAGACGAAGAGAGTTAGTAATTGTTGATCGATTTTTGGAAACTCTTGCAGCAACTTCCTCCTGAGTCAATTCATACTCTGTCATAAGCTGCTTATATGCCAATGCTTCTTCAATAGGGTTCAAATCCTCTCTTTGAATATTCTCTATTAAAGAAATTTCCATTATTTGTCGTTCTGTGTAATTTCTAACAATTACAGGAACCTTCTTCATTCCGGCAAGCTTAGCGGCACGCCATCTTCTTTCACCGGCAATAATCTCATAGTGATCGTTTCTGTCCTGCACCAAAATTGGCTCAACAATGCCATGTTCTTTGATGGAAGCCGATAATTCTTCCAATTTCTCCTTGTCAAACTCTTTTCTGGGCTGGTCATGATTTGGAGTTACAAAATTAATATCAACCTCAGTTAAAAGACTGCCTTCTTTTTCCGCTTCATCTTTTATAACTTTGTCCTCTGCAACAGTTACAGGAATTAAAGCTTCAAGTCCTTTACCAAGTCCCTTTTTTAATGCCATTTTGTATCCTCCTCAATTTATTTGTTCTTTTTAATTAATTCCTTGGCCAATGATGCATATGCTTCTGCTCCGGCAGACTTTGCATCGTATAAATTAATGGGAACTCCCTGGCTGGGAGCCTCCGCTAATCTGATATTTCTGGGAATAATTGTTTCAAAAATATGCTGATTCAAAACACTCTTAACGTTATCAACAACTTCCTGAGATAAATTTGTACGGGCATCATACATTGTAAATACAACACCTTCCATCTCAAGATCCGGATTTAACCCCTGTTTTACAAGGTTAACTGTGTATATTAACTGGCTTAATCCTTCCAATGCATAGTATTCACACTGTATCGGAACTAAAACCGAATTAGCTGTAGTTAATGCATTAATTGTTAATAAACTTAATGAAGGAGGACAATCGATAATAATAAAATCATATTTGTCCTTAACCCAGTCTATTTCATTCTTTAATATATATTCTTTTTTCCTTGTGTTGATCAACTCTACTTCTACTGCAGCAAGATTTACATTAGTAGGTAAAATGTCCACTCCGGACTTTTCATCCTTAATAATGCATTCATTTACAGTACAATCACCACACAATAGGTTGTATATGGTCTTTTTTAACTCATTTTTTTCAAAACCAAATCCACTGGTTGTATTTCCCTGTGGATCGGTGTCAATTACCAATACTTTCTTTCCCTGTGCAGCTAATGCAGAAGAGAGATTTATCGAAGTAGTTGTTTTACCTACTCCACCTTTTTGGTTGGCTATTGCTATTACTTTTCCCATTTTTTTATCCTCAAAATTTAATATATCACTATTTATATACTTATTCTATATTTAATAGCTTTATTATGTTTCACGTTTTGTGGTTATTTTATGTTTCACGGCCGTTTTGCCAATATATTGGGGTCGATATGTTTCACGTGAAACATATTTAGGGGTTGCTGATTGTTTAACAAAAATGTTTCACGTGAAACATTACATACGAATTATGTTATTTCTGATGGCAAAAACAGCTGCCTGAGTTCTGTCTTTAACACCAATTTTCTTAAATAAATTACTGATATGATTCTTTACTGTCTGCTCACTGATAGACAAATATTTGCTGATATCAATATTAGATTTGCCTTCAGCAATATAAATCAGTATTTCTTTTTCCCTTTTTGTAATGTCTTTCAACATATCAGATTCCGATTCAAGTTGAACTAAACGAGCATTTAAAAGAGGAACAAGGGCAGGTTCGATATATTGCTCACCACTATATATAGTGTTTATAGCTTTTATCAATTCGTCGGAACCGGAGTCCTTTAATATGTAACCATTGGCCCCATTATCAAGTGAATCAATAATATACTCAACCTCATTATGAACAGAAAGCATAAGAACTTTTGATTTCTTATTTTTCTTTTTAATCTCTTTAATCAACTTAATCCCGGACATATCAGGCAAATTGATATCAAGAACAAAAACATCAGAATTATTGGAAGAAAGTGAATCTAAGCATTCTTTTGCATCTGAAGCTTGAAAAACAACATTAATCGCTGAATCAAATTCAATAAGCTGCTTGATACCCTCTCTTAACATTTTATGATCGTCAACCAAAGTGACATTAATTGCCATAATAAAATAACCCCTCTAATATACCAATTCTAAAAAAAGAATAATTATTGAGCTTCCTTAAGCGGAATATCAACAGAAACAGAAGTACCCTTCGTATTGGTGTTAATCTTTACAAAACCACCAATAATCTCAACGCGTTCCTTAAGTATCTTTAAACCGAAGTGATTTTCTACTGCTTCATAACTATCCGTAATACCCTTACCGTTATCAGCCACTAAAATATTAATAGCATCAGGAGTCTTTGAAATATTAATATTTATCTCTGTACCTTCGGAATGCTTAATAGCATTAATAAGTAATTCCTGAGTAACGCGAAATACAGTAATAAGAAAAATAGTATCCAAATCTTCCAATTCATCAATATTATATGAAATATTCATATTTGTACGATTCATATAATTTTGAATCTGATTTTCAAGAGTACGCTTAAAGCCAAAATCATCAAACTGCATGGGCCTTAAATCAAAGATTGTACTTCTGATATCATCAATGGTTTCTTTTACAAGCTTTCTGTTTGACTCAAGCTCTAACTTTGCTCTGATTGGATCATAATCGATAAACTTAGCCGATAACTCCAGATTATGCATAACAAGAGACAAATTCTGCAAAACTGTATCATGCAAATCGGCAGCTATTCTCTGGCGGTCATCTTCCTGAAGCTCTAAAAGCTTACTCTTTCCCGAAGTAGAAATAATCATAGCTTCATCTCTGGAAGCAGAAACTTCCAAAGGATCCAATTCAGACAAAGAATCCAGCTTCTTGGTAACACCGGACAACTTCTTATAAATATTACGAATCTGCAACTCTAAATCTGCAATTTGTCTTTTCTTTTCTTCAACCTGATCCTTATAAACCCTGGAAGCAGATCTTGGTGAAAAAACATTATAATCACAGTCATCCTTTTTAGACAGTGAATCAATATACTCATTGCACTGTCTGATTTCTGTCTCATATTCAACTATTTGATCCTGAAGAGCTTTCTTTTCATCAAGAAAGGACTTTTTCAATTCAAAAATAATATTTCTGGATCTTTCTTCTGACATGAAGTTTCCTCACTATAAAGGTTTTTTGGAAGGAACACCGGCTTTTCTTGGATATTTATTATCCGTAGATTTCTTTTTACCTATCTCTATAATTGTACGATTTAATTCGGTATCAGGCAAAAGAAATTGATAAGAATTTATTATTTCCCCACCCAAAACAGAAATACTGTTTTTGGATAATTCCAATTCATCAAATGCTTTCTCTGATTTGTAAGCATAAAAAATACCGCCGGTCTTAACAAAGGGAAGACAATATTCGCTTAAAACCGGTAAAGCTGCAACTGCCCTGGCTGTTGCAAAATCAAATTTTTCTCTGTAATCATCCATATGAGCCAGATCTTCAACCCTGCCATGAACAGCAGAAATACCTGTAAGCTCAAGCTCTTCACACACAAGATTCAAAAATTTAACCCTTTTTTCAAGAGAATCCATAAGTGTAACATTTAATTCAGGCAAAAGAATCTTTAATGCAATACCGGGAAAGCCTGCGCCTGTACCAACATCAACAAGGGTTTTTCCTTTGACAGATGCCTCTAAAAGAGAAAAATCACCAAAACATTTAACAATACTTATACTGTCAATAAAATGTTTTGTAACAACATCTTCCCACTCAGTAATAGCAGTTAGATTAATTTTTTCATTCCATTCAACGAGCAGATTATAATAGCTCAAAAACTGACACACCTGTCGTTTTGTAAGCTCTATTCCTATCTCTTTTGCTTTAGTGCTTAAAATTTCCGAATTAACTGACATAATCAATCTTTCTTCATACTAAGATAAACTAATAAAACCGAAATATCCGCAGGTGTTACACCGGATATTCTTGATGCCTGTCCTACACTCAAAGGTTTGAACTGCTTAAGCTTTTGCCTTGCTTCAAGTCTTAAGCTGGGCACATCATCGTAATCGATATCATCCGGAATCAGTTTCTTTTCCATCTTTTTAAAACGATTAACCTGAGCAAGCTGTCTGTCGATATAACCTTCATATTTAACGGTAATAACAACCTGTTCAATTACATCTTCAGGCAACGCAGGTCTTTCTTTATCAAGCGGTGCCAGAGATTCATATGACAACTCAGGCCTGCATAAAAGTTCAGCTAAAGTAGTTCCTGTATGTAATTCACTGGAACCAAGAGAATTAAGGAATTCACAAACTGCCTTATTAGCACCGATAACTACGGATTTTAATCTTTCAACTTCTTCTTTTATGAGTTTTTCTTTTGTAATTGTTTTCTCATATTCTTCATCAGAAACAAGACCAACCTCGTGACCGACTTTTCTAAGCCTCAAATCAGCATTATCCTGGCGAAGCAATAATCTGTACTCCGCTCTGGAAGTCATCATTCTATAGGGTTCACGATTATCTTTGGTTACAAGATCATCAATAAGAACACCAATATATGCTTCAGAACGGTCAAGTACAATAGGTTCTTTGTTTTGAAGCATTCTGGCAGCATTAATACCGGCAATTATTCCCTGAGCAGCTGCTTCTTCATAACCGGAAGAACCGTTAAACTGACCACCGCTAAACAATCCCTTAATTGATTTAAACTCAAGGGAAGGTAATAACTGGTTGGGTTCAAGACAATCATATTCAATTGCATAGGCATTTCTTACAATTTTACAATTTTCCAAACCCGGAACAGTTCTATACATTTTAATCTGAACATCTTCGGGAAGAGAAGAACTCATTCCACCAACATACATTTCATTGGTATATAAGCCTTCAGGCTCCAAAAATACCTGGTGACGTTCTTTTTCCGCAAATTTAACAACCTTATCTTCAATTGAAGGGCAGTATCTCGGGCCTGTTCCTTCAATTATTCCGGCATAAATCGGTGATCTATCCAAATTAGCTCTGATAATTTCATGAGTTTCTTCGTTGGTATATGTAAGCCAGCATGAAACCTGTTCTTTTTGAACAGATTCCGGATCAGTTGAAAAAGAAAAAGGAACTATTCTTTCATCACCAAACTGCTCCTCCATCTTTGAAAAATCAATACTTCTCTTGTCCATTCTGGCAGGAGTACCGGTTTTAAAACGTCTAAGCTTAATGCCGTTTTCAGCCAAAGACTGTGATAAACTGTATGCAGCCTGAAGACCCGAAGGACCGGTATAAGTAATTGATTCACCGCATAAACATCTGGCCTTTAAATATGTACCGGTACAAAGAACAACCGCATCACAAAGATAAGTACTTCCGGTGTTTGTAACAACACCTGTTACATGACCATCTTCACAAAGAAGCTTACAGATTTCAGCCTGCTTAACTGTCAAATGTTCCTGATTTTCAAGAATCCTGCGCATACTTCTGGTATACTCGGATTTATCTGCCTGGGCTCTTAACGAATGAACCGCAGGACCCTTAGAAACATTTAACATTTTGGACTGAATAAAGGTTTTATCAATATTTTTACCCATTTCACCACCAAGGGCATCAATCTCTCTAACCAGATGACCCTTTGATGAACCACCGATATTAGGATTACAGGGCATAAGTGCAATACTGTCTATACTAACTGTAAAAACAACAGTTTCAAATCCAAGACGTGCACAGGCCAGGGCTGCTTCACAACCGGCATGACCGGCTCCAACTACACAAATATCAACTTTTTCTTTAAACTGATTTTTGCTTAAATCCAACATAATTCCTCAAAACTAATAAAACAGTGCAGGTTTATTTTCCCATACAGAATTTAGTAAATATTTCTGTTACTAAGTCATCATCAACATCATCACCGGTAATTTTTCCAAGTGCCTCATAGCAACTCATCAAATCAATTGAAAAGAAATCTTCCGGCAAATCAAGAGAAATGCTTTCTTTTACCTTGTTAAGGGATTCAATTGCTATTCTTAACTGTTCAGCCTGTCTTACATTAGTAATAACTAATTCGTTGTCCCCTTTAATGTCCCCCGAAAAAAATCTTTCGTTTACAAACTTTTCAAGATCATCGATTCCTTTTCCGGTCGAACATGAAATCTCAACAATATTTTCTTTATCAATATCAAAAGGAAGATTATTTTTATCAATCTTTCCTTCTTTATCAGTTTTATTAAGCAAAAGAATAACATTTTTATGCTTTACGATATCAAATATTTCAATATCTTCATTATCAATATCCATACTTGAATCAAGCAGGAAAAGCACCAAATCGGCACTTTCCGCACATTCTTTTGCCTTATTTACACCTATATTTTCAACAAAATCTTCTGTTTCTCTGATTCCGGCAGTATCAAAAAGATTAAGATGAACATCACCAAACAATACTTTTTCTTCTATTGTATCTCTGGTA
>JAZUJC010000294.1:0-4827 GCA_045642625.1 Lachnospiraceae bacterium | reverse complement strand
TGGTTTGATGGCAGAAGTCTGCCATCAATTGATAATTTGTATGCGCTAAGTGATTTGTTTCTTTTACCTATTGATTCTATTCTGATTGGCAACAGGAAGTATAAGCCAAGGCCGGATAAGGTTTGGCCATGTCATATTCATTTGTACTGTGAGAAAATCGCGAAAATGAAAGCCGGATAATATGGTTATACTTTTGCTTTGTTACCAATAAGTTTATCCCCTGTACTCATTCCACCTTCCACCGTAAATATTGCGCTCAACATAAGCTATCATCTTGTTTTGCAGCATTTCGTACATCAGCATGGCAAGAAAACCGCCTAAAGCGCTGACAAAATATATTTCGATTCCTTTAATGCTTAAGGTAATAATGATTGCAAGCCATGCAACCACAAAAAATACTATTGTAGCAACATGGTCTTTTATCCATTTCTTTTTAAAAAATTCCTGTTTTTCCTTTAAACTGAATACGCTTGAATTAAGGGTTTCTTTGATGTTTGATTCGGCCATCTCTTTGTAATCCTCCGTGGATAATTTTCTGCCACTTAGGAGCTCGTTAATGGTCAGGCCGTAAAGATCGCTTAACGCCTCAAGCATTTCAACAGGGGGCATATAATTGCCGGTTTCCCATCTTGAAACGGTTTTGTTGGTTACCCCAAGCTTGTCGCCAAGTTCAGCCTGAGTTAAATTGTGTTCTTTGCGAAGCTCTGCAAGGAAGCTTCCCATTTTGACCATATCCATTAGTAAGTCTCCGTTCTTGTGATGGTTTAAATCTATCCTAAACCGGATGAATTGTCTTTACCATAGACAGCGAATGGCGTGAGAATCGCCTAATATTGCTGTCGCTGTTTGTGTCCAATACTATTCTATTTCTACTTATTTTTCAATATAACCGCTTACAGCCAAAGCGTACTGGTCGTCGGATATGGTTACGTATCTTGTTCCGTTGTAATCATCCATAAAGCCGTTGTATGCTTTATAAATATTACCGGTTTCTTTGTCATAAACTCTTTCGTATCCTAAGGTGGCATCACTGTATTTTTGAGAAGAGATGTCGTAAGAAGTGTTTCTCTTTTCCCAGGAATCCATTATTGCTGAGCTCATCTGATTGGCTGACTGAGCCAGATACTGTGATGTTCCCATCACTTGTTTCCACTGAGCTGCACGCTGAGTTTCAAATGTTTTTGTAAATGTAATGCTGCTTAAGCATCTTGACAATACAGGTTCCCAGTCAATAAATTCATCTGCGCCGGCAGTTTCCATTATTACGGTAAAAACGGTAAGATAACCGGCATCGATAGTATATGAATAGTCGAAAGGATTGGGGTATATCGGATAGTCTATATCTGTTACGTATGCGTGATATACGCCTGTTAAAGGATTGCCGGTAGAGGCAGAGGTTGAATTACCGATTATGACATCACCCTGTAGTGCACATTTTCCAAGGTTCTGGGACACGGAAAAATTCCTGTATCCGTAAAAACTTCCCATGGACATGAAATAACCTTCTGTTGTCTGCTCATAAACAGTAGGTAAAAGAGCCTGGGGGCTGTTTGTTCCATAAACGCTTGTATACCATTCTTTTGCCTCTGAAGACTTGGTCATGCCGGCTACACTTAAATTGATATAAACCATTCTGTCGGTGTTTTTGGGATCGTAGATTGTTATAGCATAACTGATTAAATCCACACCACCGTCGGGCAATCCCACCTTTACGGACCAGCCCTTGGGGATTTCGGCATTAAAATAGCCACTGGGGTCTGAATAAGAAACAAAATTTACTGATGAAGCCTCGTTGGCAACGATTTTAAAATCGTCCTTCTTAGGCTGTTTTTTATCGGTATCTACAGAAGTAGTGGGAGTACTTGTCTGAGGATTCACTGTCACTTTGTTGTCTTCGTACTTGGTGTTGTTTGTTTTACTGAGCGAAGGCTTGGTATTTTTTTCACCGCATCCGGTAATCAAAAGCGACAACATTATTAAACATGCAAATAAAATAGATTTTTTCATGCAGTTACCTCCTTGTAAAGATATATACAGTAAGGTAGACCATTGTCGTTAACCCTGCATTAATGGGGGCTCTCACTAATTTTTGCTCTGAAAATGGGAATGAATTCCACAATTCATATATGACTGTGTATATGATAAAATGTTTTGGAAAGGTTTTTGCATAGAAAATTAATTTATTGGAGACTCTATGGGTATATTTAGCAAGAAAGATCCCGCTGAGGATTACGCCAAAAACAAAAAAGCATATTTGGATAAAATGTCCGTAAGCAGGAACAAAAATGTGCTGTTTTTTCTAAATCCATATAAGTTCCTTCAGGTGGACCGAATCGCCAGGATATATGTGCGTGTTATGGCCGGCTGCGTTAAAACAGGAGACCTCTTGGAAATAATGTTCGAGCGTGACAACAAGCTTGGCATTACCAATACTGTTGGGCAGGTTAAGGCTATTTATCAGGTTCACGGTACCGGCAGGCAGGAGGAACTGGTGGCAGTCGACGAAGCCTACGAGCAGGATATGGTGTGGATTGATGTGCCTGAAGTGAGTATATCGCTTGTAGACAAAAAGGATTCAATCAGGCAGGCGAGAAGCTCAGGTGCAGAGTCTATCTCTTCAGACCCCGAAATATCCATCTCTTCAGACCCCGAAATATCCAAAATGGTGAATTATTTCAAGGTCGAGCTAAACAACTATTTTGCGCTTAATCAGCCTATTGGGCACATTACTCAGGATTTGAGCCACTCATTACTGATGCAAAAGAAACGGCTTGATAAGCTGGGCATTTTGATGACCACCGTAAAGTCCGATGATGCCGGGGTGGCAGCAATAAATATGGATGTGAAGAGATATTCTTCTTCCCAGTACGATGTCGGCGAAGCCGACGAAGCAATCAGGCTTTCAAGGACCTATAGCCGCGGAGGGCAGATTGTTTATCGTGACGAAAACTGGCAGCTGTGTCACTATTTGCTGGCAGGCTCCAAATTCAGCAATGACGGCATGATTTCCTGTCCAAGCTGCGGTAATTATGCGCCCAGAGAGGAACTGCTGAATGGCTGTCCCTATTGCAACACTCAGTTCACAATACAGGATTTGTCTCTTAGAGTGGCGGGATATTCGCAAAAGAAAATTGAGCCTAAAAACGGGCGGATAGACGTGGGCTTCGAACTGTATCATGCAGGCAATCAGAAAGAATTGGACCAGGTTATGCAGCACCGTATGAAGGAAGTGGACCCGCTGTTTTCGGCCACAGCCTTTTATAACAGTATGCGCAACAAGCTGTATTCCGTAGTGTTTGCCGAAAACGTGGCATCCCTTCAAAGCCTTGCGGATGAGGATTTTGATGTAACACCGTATTTTGACAGGTTTGAAAATGTCATCGACATTGATATTCAGAATATAGAAACCCGCAATTTTAAAAAGAACGACCAATATATTCTTACCGACGTTGTTATGACAGTCATGGTGCTTCGCTTTTCTGTCACGGAGGTCACCGCAGAGTGGACTAAAGAAATGATAACCATGTCATTTGTTAAGCACATAAACAACAAAACAAAGAATATATTTGAGCCTGCCAAGGTACAGTGCGAGAAGTGTGGTGGTTCATACAGTCTTTACGACGGTAAGGCCTGTTCTTTTTGCGGAAGCGAAATCGACTATCTTATGTACGATTGGCTGTTGATTGATATGGCGATTCAGTAAATTGATACACTAAACCGACACATTGAAGCGTAGAAATACAATATTTAAAGCTTATTAATCAGAAGTGCAATATCTAAAACTTATTGATATAAAAGAGGGAAACTATGAAAGCAACAATTGAAACTGAAAGGCTGATTATCAGAAATCTGACCGGTGACGATCTTCAGGCGGTGTATAAATGGGCAGGAGACCCGGATGTGGCCCGCTATGTTATTTTTCCGCAGTATCGCTCGGAAGCGGACGGGATTATGTGGCTTCAAAGCAAAGAGCAGCAGGCCGACGATCCTGATGATTATGATCTTGGCTTTGTACTTAAAGAAACGGGAGAACTCATAGGAAGCGGAGGCTTTGCCTATCATCCCGATACCGATACCTGGGTAGTGGGTTATGTGCTCAGAAAGGACTGCTGGGGTAACGGTTACGTGCCTGAAGCAATGAATGGCATACTGGATGAAATCCGCAAAACCCGGAAGGTACGCGCGATTGAGGGCATATTTGCCGCAGAAAACAGTAAAAGCCGCCGTGTAATGGAGAAGCTTGGCATGACATTTGTCGAGGATACCGAGTTTGAAAAGTTCGATGGAAGTGCTCATTATAAGGCAAAAAAATACCGCCGGGTTTTTGATTGAGAAAGAGGATAAAATGGTTAGAACAGCAAAAGAAAACGACCTTAATGCCATATTGGAACTGTATCTTGATCTTCACGAGAGTACCGTTCCCGAGGATAGTGAAAAGAGAAGAAACACCTGGGCTAAAATCCTAAAGGACGAGAACTACAATCTTATAGTAAATGAAATTGACGGAGTCATTGTGTCCTCCTGCACCTGTATCATTGTCCCTAATCTTACCAGAAATCTTTCCTCTTATGCCCTGGTTGAGAATGTGGTCACCAAGAAAGGCTACGAAGGTAACGGCTATGCCAGGGCATGCCTTGATTTTGCCAGGCAGATTGCCATGGACAACGACTGCTACAAAATGATGCTTATGACAGGCTCCCATAAAGAGCGAACTCATTCTTTTTACAAGAGCTGCGGGTACAGCTCCGAGAATAAAACGGCCTATGTGAATACCCTTAGAGAAGTGAATTTTAAATATTAGAATACGTGAGCCGATATGTGCTAAAA
>JAZUJC010000293.1:0-2017 GCA_045642625.1 Lachnospiraceae bacterium | reverse complement strand
AGTGTAGGGCATCTTATGGAAGAACAAAAGAAGCTCATCCGGAGTGGTTTCAGCCCTTTCATACATTGAAGCCAAAGGCTCATTGTACAATCCTGCGTAACCGGTTCCCGTTGAATTACGCTCCAGTCCTATTGTTTCATGGTTGGCCTTATGATAAGTACCCCACATTGAATATTCATAACCGTCGGGATCGGGACCGTAATGCTCGTGAGGGCACACCATCCAGCCGATACCAAGAGGTGCATTGTACTTTTCATATGCCGGCCAGGACATCATAAGCATCTTTAAGATGTTATTTACTACCTTTTCGTCCTGTCCGTAGGTAAGCATAATCCATTCTTTTGCAATATCCTCGGCGCTTAATTCGGGATTAAAGCATAAACGGCCAAAGCCATAGAGGTTTGCTGCAGCCATATCATGGCCGGTCCAGTTATAGTCGTTACCTGTATTTGTGACTGCACACATACCTGCAAGAGTTCTGTTGTATGTGCTTCCGCATACAATATCCTTAACGGTTGTGCCGCTGTTTACGGCATTCTTTCCATAGGTTTCAAAAGAAAGAACTTCCTTAAACCAGGGAATAAGATAACAAATATGACGCTGCTGACCTGTATATTCCTGAGCAATCTGAAATTCAATCATTTGGTTGGTTTTTTCCATTCCACCAAATAAAGGTGCAACAGGCTCTCTTACCTGGAAGTCCATGGGACCGTTCTTAATCTGAAGGACAACATTATCTTCAAACTCACCGTCCAAATCGTGGAAATAATCATAAGCTGCCCGCGCTCTGTCGGTCTTTAAATCTCTCCAGTCCTGACGGCAGTTATATACGAAGCATCTCCAAATGATGATGCCTCCGTAGGGCTTTATTGCCCTTGCCAGCATATTGGCACCTTCGGCCTGATTACGACCGTAGGTAAAGGGACCGGGACGACCCTCAGAGTCTGCCTTAACAAGAAATCCTGCGAAATCAGGTATTTTGGTGTAGATATACTTCATCTTCTCTTCCCACCATTTAATAACCTTTTCATCAAGAGGATCTGCTGAGGCTACTGAAGGATCTTCGATGGGCGATGCATAGTTAAGAGAAAGATAAAGCTTAACACCGTAGGCTGCAAACAAGTCAGACAAAGCCTTTACCTTGTCAATAAATCTCTCGTTTATAAGATCACAGGCTGCCTGCTTTACATTTACGTTGTTTATAACAATTCCGTTATAGCCTACCGAAGCCACAAACCGTGCGTACTCAGCGGTTCTTTCATCGATAACAACATCATCGTTTACAAAGAAGAAAGAATTACCCGAATAACCTCTTTCAATGGAGCCGTCCATATTGTCCCAGTGATTCAGCATTCTTAAAGGATTTACGGGAACCTCTTTTTTAGGTGAAGACAAATCTTCTTTACATCTTAAGAGATTAATCAGCCTGAAAGCACCGTATATAACAGCATTTTCAGTGTTGGCTTTTATAATATATTCCTCATTGTCTTTAGACAAAATGTAGCCTTCATCGCCAAGGGAAGAATCCTTCGCATTGCTGATTCTGACAGTTTTCCCGGTCAATATATCAGCGTTAAGCAATTCCTTAACCGCATTTTCATATACGGGCTTTGTGGAGTCAAAGCCATCACCTACCACTACTGCACCGTTTTCTTTTGCCTCATAATTAAGCCATAACTTTGAGTACATACTTATGTAATACCTCCCTGACAGCACCGTTACCGGCACAAAGCTCTTCATACATAGCCAATACTTTATCGCCTAAACCGTCCTCAAACAAATCACAGCCAAAGATTTCGGTCTTTGCCAAAATATCCTTTGCGTCCATACCCTGAACCTCTGAAAGCTTGGGGTCGGGGCTAAGTTCAAACCTGTTTCCCGCGTCATCGACGCCAAATCCTTCACTTCCCTTTAAGTATCTGAGCCATCCTGCCAGCACAAGGGGCACCAGGGTCAGGGAATCGGTTGATAAATCTTCTCTTAACCTGTAAGCCTTGATTGTTTCACCGAATCTGAT
>JAZUJC010000292.1:0-6922 GCA_045642625.1 Lachnospiraceae bacterium | reverse complement strand
ACAGCTATGGGAATGGCTCTGCGATGAGGGTATCAGCGGTCGGTTGGCTATATGATTCTCTTGAACGGACGCGTGAGGTTGCGCGCGCGACAGCGGATGTCACCCATAACCATCCTGAAGGGATCAAAGGCGCAGAGGCAGTAGCCAGCGTGATCTATCTGGCGAGAACAGGGACCAGTAAAGAAGAAATTATTGAATATGTAGAAAATGAATTTCAATATGATCTGAGCCGGACAGTTGATGAAATCAGGCCTGGATATCATCATGTGGAGTCATGTCAGCAGACGGTTCCGGAGGCTATCATATCGTTTGTAGAAGGATACGATTTTGAGGATGTTGTTCGTACGGCGGTTTCGCTGGGTGGCGATTGTGATACACTGACGGATATCGCGGCTGCGATGGCTGAGGCCATGTACGGTGTTCCCGGAGAACTTCAAAAGGAAGTCCAGAATCGGATCCCCAACGAGATGAAGAAAGTTTTGGAACAATTCGAAAAAATGAAGGCAAGACGTGTTTCTACAGAATCATAAGGGGAACCAAGGAACCCAATCTGAATATCTGTAGGATTGGACAATGTGCTGAAACGCAGATTAATAGCAAATAGCGAATCGTATATAGTTATGTTGTTTGTGTGAAAATGTTTTACTGTCCGTTTACTGTTTTAAAATGTTTTACTGTCCGTTTACTGTCAAAAAATCCTTTACTGTCTGTTTACTGCCCCGGAATGTGATCCGTTTTGCCCATATAATAAAGGCTGAAGCGACGATACTTCAGCCTTTTGTTGTTGAATGTATTCTTGTTATTTTCCCGCGACGGCGACGCCGGGGATGAGGATGGCGAGGGGGCCTTCGTAATCAAGGTCGGCGTAGCGTTCGAGGGAGAAGGTGAGGGACTTTTGCAGATCCGGGAGGCTGCCGTTGACGGAACCGCCGGTGAGCTTTTCACAGGTGCCGTCCGCATGATGGAGGAGGGCCAGACGGATCTCGCCTTTGAAGTGACCGTCCATGGGATCCATCTGGAAATCGGAGAAGGAGACGGGTTCCAGAACGCCTTCGTGGCGGAGGTCGGCGAGCGGGACGGTGCCGTTCAGGCAGGCGACAGACTCATAATCGCCGGTCGGTTCCACCTGCGCGTAACGGCAGAAACGGGTGCCGCCGTGGAGCAGCTTGAGAGAACCGTTTTCCACCAGATCGCGGGGCGGAAGCGGGATGCCTTCAGCACTGTAAGGTTCGTGGGAAAGCAGACGGATGGAAAGAGATTCGCCGGTGACATCTTCACCCTGGACCGCTGTGCCGGGCTTCCAGTCGGAATAGCCGGGGAAGACCAGGGAAGCATGGGAACGGGTGATGTAATACCGAAGGATCTCGGCAATATGCTTGCCCTGAAGGAGCAGGGGATAGGTGCCGGAAACGGGCGGCTCTTTGGCCACGGCGCGGGCACGGACATCCGCGATGGCATCGGTGACCAAAGTACGGATGGCGTCTTCGTCGATCCGGTCATAGCCAAAGTCACGGTACTGCTCCACATCCGCGGGGGTGATGCACTGGGCGACCAGTTCACCCTTGATACGGTCGTATCCGTAGCTGACATCCAGTCCGTCTGAACCGAGAATGTGAGTCGTGCCGCGGGAAACAAAGATCTCGACGGAATTCAGGAAAGCATCCTCCGCGGTGTCGGCGGAGAACATGATCTCCGCGATGCGGGCGGCCGTTTCCTCGGGCTTACTTTCCTTCAACGGGGAAGTGGAGGCCTGCGGCGCTTCCTGAATGGGAGCAACGAATTCGTACCAGGGATTCTTGACGAATTGAGCGGCGAAATCCGCGGACTTCAGACGCGCGAGGATCTCATCGGCAGTCATACCGGGAGAAAGCAGGGCGTTGCTGGAACCCAGAAAACGGCGGCCGTCTTCTTCAAAATCGCGGAAAACACTGACGGTATATTTGGTGATATCCCGGGAACGGGGGATATCCAGCTTTTTGCGGATGAAATACAGTTCCGCGCAATGTTCGCGGGTTTCGGTGATCCGCCACTGGCGGATGCCGGCTTCTTCAAGCAGGGATTTGATCAGTTCTGTCATGTCGGCATCCTCCTTAACCTAAACGGATGGTGGCACGGATCCAGGGACCGCCATCGGAGACTTTGACCCATTCCTTGTAGCCCTTGCCGCAGAAACCACTGCCGCAAAGCTCCTTGGTATCAGAAACCATTGAAATGGATTTAAGCAAATCCGGAACATAACCGGTAAGAATAATGGGCGAAAAAATCTTTCCCGTAAGCTTACCGTCTTTTATTTCCCTGGCTATATTTACCATACACTGTATGCCCCAGTTCTTGGGATCTTCCATTCCCGAAGAGGGATCTTCCAAAAGAAGGCCGTCCTTTACGGAAGCTATCATATCCTCAAGCTTATCATTTCCCGATTCGAAATATGTATTTGTCATACGGGTATAGGCTTTTCTTTCAAAATCCTGACGTCTGCCGTTTCCTGTAGGTTTGGTACCCAAAGCTCCTGCTGACTGCAAATCGCTGATACCTGTTACCAAAATACCTTTGTCGATGATTACAGTATCACCGGACATTGTTCCTTCGTCGTCAAAGAAATAAGTAGCGGTGTCATCCACAGCATTTCCATCATGCATTGTAACCAGGGGAGAAGCCACATATTCACCTACATAGCCGGCTGCAAGTGCTCTGTCTTTAACAAACATATCCATTTCAACACCGTGGCCAAAGGCTTCGTGTACAATCATACCTGTGGTTTCAGGAGAACATATACACTCATATTCGCCGGGAACAAGAGGCTCTGAATCGATAAGCTCAATTGCTACCTTGCATGCATCCTCGACCTTGGCATCAAGCTCATCAAGTATCTCCATACCACCCAATACAGAACAGGGTCTGTAAGCGGTTTTTACTTCCTCACCTTTAAGTGAATATGCGCACACCATACCGGTTGCCCACATTACATTCTGCTCCATATCACGATTCTTTGATAAGAAAAGCTTTGAGTAGGTCTGATAATTGCAGGATGTAGCGAAGTTAAGTATTCTCTCATCATAGCCCATACCTTTTTCATACAGGCTCTTAAGTCGATTAATAATTGTTTCATCGCCGATCTGAGCAGGATCAACCTTGTACTCAGTACTCTTTGCAAAAGAAACCGGCTCATCATCGGGAATCTTATAGGATGATTTTGTACATGATGAACCCAGTTTCACCAATTTCTCTTTTATTCTTTTTACTATTTCATCTATCATTTCTTCGGAAATATCATTGCCGGAATATTCGGCAAAACAACCTCCGTCATAAACCTTAACCACAAATCCTCTTTGAACGAGAATTCTGTTATTGGCATCAATTCTAACCCCTGACTTGGACACGGAATAAGCCTTGCCTTCACCGTTTTGTGCCAGCAGGGAAACATATTCGTAATCCTTAAGTAAGGAGTCCACAAGCTTTTTGAATAATGGCTTGTTGTCTTTTATATATCCGCTTTGTACCACTTCCATAACCCATACCTCTTTTCTTTTTATAAAAATGGGCTCGAAACAAACGAGCCCTAATTTTATCAAGTATTAAATATTGTGCATCATTTCAAGAACCATCTTCGCACAATGCTCTGCTGCTTTCTTTTCAAAAGTGGGATAATCCATTTCGGCTGAATCATCGGCTTTGTCAGAAATTGCCCTTATTATAAGACAATCAATGCCATTCACATATGCAGCATGTGCCATTGCACAGCCTTCCATTTCTACACACATGGGATCAAACCACTTCTTAATGTTCTCCTTAACTTCCTTACCGGCAATAAACTGGTCACCTGAAGCAATACGGCCCTTAAATACCTTAATGTCAGGATTAACCTTCTTGCAGGCTGCTTCTGCTTTAGATACCAAAGCTTCGGATGTTTTAAAATCAAAAACATCCATCTGAGGAACCTGACCTCTGTCATAACCAAAGGCAATTGCCTCCATATCGTGATATACGGCATTGGTAGCCAGTACTATATCGCCGATATCGATTTTTTCGTTGAGTGAACCTGCTACACCGGTGTTGATAATATCTGTAATACCGAATTTGTCTACCATCATCTGCACTGTTATTGCGGCATTAACTTTACCAACGCCACATCTTGCAAGCACTACATCCACACCTTCAAGCTTTCCGACATAAAAGCTTCTCATTGCATAGTCTATTTTTTCTTTTTCTGTCATGGATGCTATAAGTGTTTCAACCTCCAGCTCCATTGCTCCGATAATACCGATTTTTCTGCTCATTTTCGTTCCCTCTCTAGATTACCCTGTTTATTGCTTCACCGTTTAAGTAAGCTTTTATATTGTCATAGTTAAATTCGACACATCTCTCTCTTGCTTCAACAGATGCCCATGCCAGGTGAGGAGTAATGATAAGCTTTGTTGAATCCTGAATTTTTGCCAGATAGTTGTCGGGCTGAATGGGCTCGTTACAAAGAACATCCAAACCTGCTCCGGCAATCTTTTCATTTATAATTGCATCATAAAGAGCCTTTTCATTAACAATTGGACCTCTTGCAACATTGATCAGATAAGCGGTCTTTTTCATTTTTGAAATTGTATCTTCATTAATAAGATTTCTTGTTAAATCCGAAAGTGGACAGTGAATTGACACATAATCGGATTCAGAAAGAAGAGTATCAAGATCAACTCTGTCATATTTAGTAACAGTAGAATTGCCTGTAACCGAGTAAAAAATTACTTTGCAATCAAAAGCCTCTGCTATTTTGGCAACCTTCTGTCCTATATTACCCATTCCGATAATTCCCCAGGTTTTTCCGGCTAACTCGTGAAAAGGCAGGTCAAAATTGGAAAATCTCTCCTGAGAGGCATACTGTCCGCTTTTAACATATAAATCGTAATGGGACAGTTTTTCAGATAACATTAATGCGAGGGCAAAAGTGTGTTGCGCTACCATTGCTGTACAGTAATTTCTTACGTTGCAGACACCGATGCCTCTTTCTTTACAATATTCCAAATCAACATTGTCAAAACCGGTTGCAAACTCACATATCAGCTTAACATTCTTGGCATTTTCAAGTGTATCCTTGTTAAGGCGACTCTTATTCGCAACAATAATATCCGCATCTTTTACTCTTTCAGCTATTTCATTGTATTTTGTATTGTTGTAGGAAGTTACCGATCCCAACTCGTCAAACATAGATATTGATACATCAAGACCTACACTTGATCGTTCCAAAACCACAATTTTTATTTCTTCTGACATTTGTTGACCGTCCTTTCAAAAAATTACTCATCAAAAAACACTTTAAGTATACAACAAAGAACCCCTCGTAACAAGTTACGAGGGGCTTATTGTTTACTTCATTTACTTCAAATCAAATCTTATTTGAAAGGGTTCTCTGTAGGATAAGGAAGTGAAGCGGGCTGGTTGTAGTTAAGGTCTTCTACAGGTACACCGATGTACTTAAATACTTCAAATAATGCCTTTCCGTAGTGACCAAATGCTACTGCACCGTGGTGAGGATAATTCTTCTCGATAAGTACGTGGCGATAGAAACGACCCATTTCCTTAATAGCGAATACACCGATACCACCGAATGACTTAGTAGCTACAGGAAGAACTTCACCTTCTGCAAGGTATGCACGTAACTTGCAGTCAGCAGTTGACTGAAGACGATAGAATGTGATGTTACCGGGAGCAATGTCACCTTCAAGAGTACCATTGGTAACTTCGATAGGAAGGTTTCTAGCCATAATCTTCTGATACTTCATTTCACAGAATGCAAGCTTCTTTGTGCAGGTATTTCCACAGTGGAATCCCATGAATGTATCGGTAAATGTGTAATCGAACTTGCCTTCGATAGATTCTTTGTACATATCCTTGGGAACGGAGTTGTTGATATCAAGAAGAGTAACAACATCTTCGCTTACGCATGAACCGATGAACTCAGATAAGCATCCGTAAATATCTACTTCACAAGATACGGGAATACCCATACCGGTAAGACGGCTGTTTACGTAGCAAGGAACGAAACCGAACTGAGTCTGGAATGCAGGCCAGCACTTTCCGGCAATTGCAACATACTTTCTGTAGCCCTTGTGAGCTTCAACCCAGTCAAGAAGGGTTAATTCGTACTGAGCTAATTTAGCAAGAACTTCGGGCTTCTTGTTACCAGCGCCAAGTTCTTCTTCCATTTCCTTAACCTTTGCAGGAATTCTTTCGTCATTTGCATGAGCGTTGTATGCTTCTAAAAGGTCAAGCTCTGAGTTTTCTTCAATTTCAACACCAAGGTTGTAAAGCTGCTTAATAGGAGCGTTACAAGCAAGGAAGTTAAGAGGTCTGGGACCAAAGCTTATAATCTTTAAGTTAGAAAGACCATATACTGCACGAGCGATGGGTAAGAATTCGTGAATCATATCTGCACAGTCTGCAGCATCGCCAACAGGATATTCAGGAATGTAAGCACCGATGTTACGAAGCTTTAAATTGTAGCTTGCATTAAGCATACCACAGTAAGCATCTCCACGACCGTCCATAAGGTCAGCCTGGCTTTCTTCTGCTGCTGCAACGAACATCTTAGGTCCGTCAAAGTGCTTAGCAAGAAGAGTTTCAGAAATTTCAGGACCAAAGTTACCAAGATATACGCAAAGAGCGTTACATCCTGCTGCCTTGATATCCTCTAAAGCCTGTACCATGTGAATTTCGCTCACAACGATACATACAGGACATTCATAGATGTCTGCTGCATCATACTTTGCTGCATATGCAGCAACTAATGCCTTACGTCTGTTAACTGAAAGGCTTTCAGGGAAGCAGTCACGGCTAACTGCAACAATACCTAATTTAATCTTGGGAATGTTGTACATAATTAGGTAATTCTGGCCCAGGGCGTATACACGATTACTGACGGAATGAGCTTCACGGT
>JAZUJC010000291.1:0-8019 GCA_045642625.1 Lachnospiraceae bacterium | reverse complement strand
TGCAGGGTTGAGGTTATAAAAGGAAGCGGTGCCTTTCTTGAACGCTCACCGGTTTTAACCTCTGTAACCGAAAATTCGTTACCGGCGATATCACTAAGGATTTTCTTTGTTTCCTCCTCAGACTTAAGCTCATGCTTCTTTCCGTCGGTTCCGTAATATTTACAGGTAAGCACCTGGGAAATTTTATCTGCCTTAAGCCTGACATCAATAGTCCAGTACTCTTCGGGCACAAACGCTTCTATCTCGCTTTCCCTGTCGCAAATAATCTTAAGCGCAACACTCTGAACACGACCGGCGCTTAAGCCTCTTTTAATCTTAGCCCAGAGAATGGGAGAAATCTTATAACCCACCATTCTGTCAAGCATACGACGGGTCTGCTGAGCATCAACCAGATCCATATCAAGCTTTCTTGCATTTTTAAGAGATTCCTTAACAGCATTCTTTGTAATCTCATTGAAGGTAATTCTGGATGTCTTTTTAGGCTCCAGCTTAAGTGCCTCCATCAAATGCCAGGAAATAGCCTCTCCTTCACGGTCAGGGTCAGTTGCAAGGTACACCTTATCAGCCTTTTTTACTTCTTTTCTAAGTGCTGAAAGAACATCCCCTTTCCCGCGGATTGTAATATATTTAGGTTCATAATCATGTTCCACATCAATTCCAAGACTGCTTTTAGGCAGGTCTCTGACGTGTCCGTAGCTTGCTACCACTTCATAATTAGGCCCCAAAAATTTCTTAATTGTATTCACCTTTGCAGGTGATTCCACTATTACAAGATTTTTTGCCATAACTCAACTCCATCTTTATCCAGGCACAATCTGCTTTGACAATGCAATAATATATACTATAAGATTTTAAGACGCAAGAAAAATTTTTCTTAATTTCTCAAAAACCGTCACGCCAAAATCCGTAATCAAAAACCGGCCACCGCCGGTGTTATCCACGATTTTGGCTGTTTCAAGCCTCATAAGCAAAAGAATTGTTTTACCGTAATCATAGCCTGTACGCTCTATTATCTCATCAATATTAAACGATTCCAAAGGAAGGACCCCTATCATTTTCTTTTCCTCATCCGACAAACCGGAAAGAAAATCTATGCCAGGACCTTTTTCTTCCTTATATAAAGTTTTACCCAGAATATTCGAAGCTTCGGTTATGTCATTTCCGCTCTTCTCATACGAATAGCAGCGAACCGTCTCTTCGGCAAATTCATCAATGTTTGTTATGATTCCGGCACCCTGCTTAATCATTTCAAGGCACCCAAGGCTCAATGCATCCGTTATCCTGCCGGGTATTACATACACCTCACGGCCCTGCTCAAGTGCAGCATCTATGGTTATCATCGTTCCGCTTTTCTCCCGGGCTTCAACCACACATATTACATCGGATAAACCGGATATAATACGATTGCGCTGAGCAAAGAACACCCCCTTTGGCATAGTCCCCGGAACATGCTCCGACATTACGCAGCCTTTTTCGGCCAAGGCTTCGTAAAGGCGCACAGATTCCTTAGGATATACTACATCCACCCCGCCTCCAAGCACTGCCACCGAATATCCACCTGCCAATACTGCTGCCCACTGAGATTCCGAATCGATTCCCCTGGCCATACCGCTTATAACACTAACCCCGTGTGCGGCCAGAGCCTCACCAAGTTTTTTGGCTACTATTATCCCGTAATTTGTGCAGGCCCTGGCACCGATAACCGCCACCGACGGATGTCCCTTTGGCGGAAGGGTTCCTTTGTAAAATATCGCAATGGGCGAAGCAGGAATTTCCCTTAATCTGTCCGGGTATGCCGCTTCGTCAACAGACACCATGCCAATCCCGTTACTTAGCATATTCTCACACATTTTCTGAGGGCATGCAGTTTCTTTGTACAGAGCTAACGCCTCCACCTGCTTTTTTGAAAACACTCCGCTTTTGACCCACCTGTCTTCCCCTGCCATATACAATTCTTTTGGTGACGAAAAACAGGTTTGAAGCCTTGTGTAAGTTTTTATTCCTATCTGTTCCACTCCGCAAATCCACATAAGATATGGCATCTGCTCGTTAAGTTCTTTGTTAACCGAATACTTAAAAATCCCCATTTTAACCTCCCATATAATCAGGCAGTCTGAAGCAGGATGCCTCTCCAAGATGCTTTATTTCCACCGTTTCGCTGCCCTCCAAATCGGCTATTGTCCTGGCCACCCTGATTGTTTTGTAAAAAGAACGCATACTCAAATTCTTAGTTTGATAAATTGAATGAAGAAAACTTTGTTCTTCCCTGCCAAGGTGAATATATTCATTGATTTTCCCTGCCGGAACCTGGGAATTGAACAAAAAGCCGGCCCGGCGATACCTGTCCCTTTGTATATTTACCGCCCGTTCCACCTTCTCCCGCATTTCACGGTCAGTCAATCCCCCGGCTGCCTTATCTCCATACAGTTCCCGAACATCTATCCTTGAAACCTCAGCACAGATATCTATCCTGTCCGAAATCGGGCCTGATATCCTTCCCACATACCTTAATATTTGAGGCATACTGCAGCTGCACTTGCTGCGGTCAGGGTAA
The DNA here is from genome assembly GCA_045642625.1 of Lachnospiraceae bacterium. Lineage (GTDB taxonomy): Bacteria > Bacillota > Clostridia > Lachnospirales > Lachnospiraceae > UBA1258. The sequence goes on along the minus strand of JAZUJC010000291.1, from coordinate 5,465 downwards.
TAGCCGCAGGGACACGGATTGGTGGCGCCCACCAGCATAAACCCGGCAGGATAGGTATAGGTGTGCCTGGCTCTTGAGACAGTTACCACCCCATCCTCCATAGGTTGCCTTAACATATCCAGAGTCTCCTTCTTAAACTCTGCCATTTCATCAAGAAACAGTATTCCCCCATGGCTTAGGCTTACAAGCCCCGGGGAAGCATTTCTGCCGCCACCGAGAATTGCCGGTGCAGATGATGCACTGTGCGGACTCCAAAAAGGCCGCTTCGTAACAAAAGAAAGATTTTTTCCAAGCTTTCCAGCCACCGAATAAATGGAGGATATTTCAAGGCACTCCTCGTAGCTTAGCTTAGGCATTATCCCCGGGATTCTTTTGGCTATTAATGATTTACCCGTACCCGGAGGCCCCACAAGCAGCAAATGATGAAATCCTGCTGCCGCAATCATGGCAGCTCTTTTTGCATTTTCCTGCCCCAGTACCTCGTCAAAATTGCAGTCACCTTCAATACTGCGATCACCAACGTCACTGTCCCCACCACAGCCACTATTATTATCGCCTTCACCGCTGTCGCCCCTTGCATAACTGCCACCTACTCGCTTGTAAGGACTTATTATTTCATCCCTCTCCTGCTCCGGAACCGAAAAATATGCCATAAGCTCACCTAACGAGCTGACCGGTATAATATCAATGCCTTCTATCAGGGCACCTTCGGCGCTGTTGGCAACCGGGAGTATCACACTTTTAAAGCCTTTATTCTTCGCCATGATAACAATCGGAAGAATTCCACTTACAGTCATTACCTCCCCATCCAGCGCCAGCTCTCCGATTATCAGTGTAGTACGGCTGTCGAATTCTTTTATATACCCAAATACACCTAAAATTGCCACCGCAATCGGCAGGTCAAAGGCGGACCCTTCCTTATGCTCGTCCGCAGGAGAAAGGTTAACCGTTATCCGCATTGCAGGAAGGCTTACACCATTGTTTTTAAGCGCCACCTTAACCCTGTTTCCGGCTTCTTTCACTTCACTGCCTAAAAGCCCTATCATATCAAGGCTCGGAAGCCCTGTTGAGGCATCGGCCTCTACCGTTATAAGGTCTCCCAAAACACCGCCAACAGTTGCGGAATATACCTTATATACCATTATTAATTTCCTGTTTCTCTCTCATGAAAAATCGCCGAACAAGCGATAGAAAATAGAATACTCCCCTCGGAATATGAACTCCGGGGCAAAAAAATACTGCACAGATAAAAATCTATGCAGTAATAATATTTGTATTTCTGACTGTAGTCAATATGGTAAAAATCACGAAATATTGATTCCGTTTACTGAGGCCTGGTCCATTACATAACGATTATCCATGGACTGCATAATATCCGCTATTTCGATATCATCAAACAACTTTCTGTTGGAAAGATCGATAATCTCATTGGAGGAAAATACCAGTACCATAGGGCGCAACACATCCTGAGGATTGACTGAAATAACAAGAGCCTTTTCTCCGCTTGTTAACTCAACGCAAGTACCCGGGCCCAAAATATTAATCGAATCAATTAATGCCCCCACTGCCTTTTTGTTAAAGACTTCAGGATTATTTGAAAAGAATCTTAATGCCTCAACCTCGCTCTTGGGACCTTCTGTTGTGGACATTGCTGTCATGGAGTCATACACCTCGGCAACAAGCATTACCCTGGCACCTGTAACCACCTTAACTTTGTCGGCAGGTACACCGTTTTTCAAATCCGCCAGTGCCTTTTGAGTCTGCTGGCAAATGCGCTTAATCGAAGGATTTGAAAATACCGATTCAATAAAATCAAAACCGGCAATCTGACCGGATTCGTATATAACCTCCAGGTCCTCCTCGGAAGCGTCTCTGATCAATGTATCCGATACCATCAGCTTGCCGATATCATGTACAAGACAGGCGGTAATGGTTTCTTCAACTTCATCAACGGGTACGTTCATTTTGTGACACATCATTGCTGCAAGAATTGCCACATTTAATGAATGTTTATATACAAAATCTTCTTTGCTTCGTAAATTTTGGGTAAAATTGATTTTCTGCGAAAGATGTCCGTAACTCTTTACTACAGCAGCAACAATATTATCAATCTTCTTTGTTCTCTTACTGCTGATAATTTCCTTTAACTCGGCCTCAATCGCATATACCTGAACGGTCTGAAAACGTTCGAATTCAATATCATCCTCGCTCATGGGAGGACAGGGTTCTGCGGGTTCAAGAATGAAAATTCCGATAAGTCCGAAATTCTTAATACTGTTTATCGCTGCCTCTGTAAGCTTTGAATCACGCTCATACAAAAGAACGCCCTTTTTGTTATAAATAGGACGTGCAATTCTCATACCATACTTCAATTCATCTGCCTTAACAAACTTCATGACGCAATAACCCCTTCTACAGATACTATATCAACGTTATTATAGCTGTAGATTATTGTATTTGTAAATACCACTTTATGTAAATCATATAATTATTTTAATCAAACAGAAATTCAGCCATACATACATTGGATACATCAATTCCCCGCTCGGTTAAAAAATACCTTCCGTTACTGTATTCCATAAGCCCCTGATTCGTTAATTTGTTGAGCTTGTCCCCATATATGGATTCTAGTGATTTGCCAAAACGACGCTTAAATTCCTCCGCTGAAACGCCTACCGTCATCCTAAGCCCCAAAAACATGAACTCAGCCATTTTATCCTGAATTGACAGTATTTCCTCTTCTTCGGAGAAATCCCTCTTTATGAACTTATCAAGCCCCCTGTGCATCTGATATCGCTTACCGTCTATCAAAGAAGCCGCCGCTATTCCAAAGCCCACATAATCCTTACCTGTCCAGTAGCCTTTATTGTGCTCACATTCATACCCCGGCTTGGCATAATTGGATATTTCATAGCGATTATATCCCGCCGCCTCCAAAACCTCTTTAGTTACGTAATACATCTCCCGTTCCGTATCTTCGTCAGGAACAGGATAAGGGCCTGTTTTCCCATTTCCGTATACATCATAAAAGGGCGTGTTTTCCTCTATAATAAGACTGTAGGCACTGATATGCTCCGGAGAAAGTCTCCTGACCTCCTCTAATGTATTCCTGTAGCTTTCCATAGTCTGCCCCGGGGTGGCGCTCATAATATCTATGTTAATATTATCAATTCCCGCTTTTCTGACTTCATCATAGGTTTGCAGAAAATCTTTGAACCTATGGGGTCTTCCGAGTATTTGAAGCTCGTTGTCATTGGCCGACTGAAGGCCTATGCTGACCCTGTTTATCCCTGCCCCTCTGTAGTCTTTTATTTTGGCAAAAGAAGCGGAAGCAGGATTCATTTCCATCGTAATCTCCGCTTCAGGCAGGATGTCATATTTTTCTCTCAAAAGATTAAGTGTATTTACCAGAAATTTTGAATCAACAATGGAGGGGGTTCCTCCACCAAAAAAGACAGAATCCACAGTCCTTTTCCCCGTGAATTCTGCCTTAATATTAATTTGCCTGTATAAGCTTTCAAAATATGCTTCTTTTGCCTCTTCCGAGCATGCAAAAGAAACAAAGTCGCAGTAGTTGCACTTCTTTACACAAAACGGAATATGAACATATAATTCAGTTTTATTCATGTCGGTGCTCCTGTATTCGGTGCGCAGTTTTAGTCCTCATCCAGCTTAAGAACGCTCATAAATGCCTTTTGAGGTATTTCCACATTACCGATTTGTCTCATTCGCTTCTTACCTTCTTTTTGCTTTTCAAGAAGCTTCTTTTTACGTGAAATATCACCGCCGTAACACTTGGCCAATACATCCTTTCGCATGGCCTTTACGGTTTCTCTGGCAATTACCTTGCCGCCCACAGCTGCCTGAATCGGTATTTCAAAAAGGTGTCTGGGTATCTCGTCCTTAAGCTTTTCGCACATTTTGCGGCCACGCTCATAGGCATTTCCCTTAAACACAATAAACGAAAGGGCGTCAACCTCCTCGCGGTTAATGAGAATATCCAGTTTAACAAGCTCTGACTGCTCATAGCCCTTTAATTCGTAGTCAAAAGAAGCATATCCTCTTGAGCGGCTCTTAAGGGCATCAAAGAAATCATATATTATTTCATTTAGCGGAAGTTCATACTTAATTAACGCACGGGAGCCTTCAATATACTCCATGCTGATATATCGTCCACGGCGCTCCTGGCAAAGCTCCATAATAGAGCCCACAAACTCGGTTGTAACCATAATTTCCGCATTAACCACCGGTTCCTCCATATAATCTATTTCAGAAGGATCGGGAAGGTTTGAGGGATTGGTAAGCTCAATCATATCGCCGTTGGTCTTGTATACCCTGTAAACTACACCCGGAGCTGTTGTAACCAGGTCAAGATTGTATTCTCTCTCAAGCCTTTCCTGAATAATTTCCAGGTGAAGAAGCCCCAGGAAACCACATCTGAAGCCAAAGCCCAATGCTATTGAAGTTTCGGGTTCATAGAAAAGAGAGGCATCATTTAACTGAAGCTTTTCCAAGGCATCACGAAGGTCAGGATATTTGGCTCCATCGGCGGGATAAACACCGCAGTATACCATTGACTGAACCTTCTTATATCCGGGAAGCGGAGCACTGCAGGGATTTTCTCTGTTGGTGACGGTATCACCTACCGCAGTGTCCCTTACATTCTTTATGGAAGCGGTAATATAGCCTACCATTCCTGCTGACAGCTCATCGCAGGGGATAAACTGTCCTGCGCCGAAATAACCGACTTCAACTACATCTGCAGTAGCTCCGGTGGCCATCATTTTTATGGGAGTTCCCTTTTTAACGCTTCCGTTTTTAATACGAACAAAAATTATTACTCCCTTATATGAGTCATACAGAGAGTCAAAAATAAGGGCCTGAAGGGGTGCATCAGCGTCACCTACAGGAGCAGGAACCTTACTTACAATTGCTTCCAGCACCTGATCGATATTAATACCGTTTTTAGCGGAAATCCTTGGTGCATCCTGCGCCTCTATTCCGATTACATCTTCAATCTCATTGACAACCCTGTCCGGATCGGCACTGGGAAGATCGATTTTATTAATTACCGGAAATACATCCAGATCGTGATCAAGGGCAAGATAAACATTGGCAAGGGTCTGGGCCTCTATTCCCTGAGCCGCATCAACCACCAGTATCGCACCGTCACAGGCAGCCAAAGAACGGCTGACCTCATAGTTAAAGTCAACATGACCGGGTGTATCAATCAGATTAAAGATATACTCTTCTCCATCCTGGGCCTTATATACGGTACGAACCGCCTGGGCTTTAATGGTAATTCCACGCTCTCTCTCCAAATCCATGTTATCCAGAATCTGATTCTGCATTTCTCTGCTGGTCAGAAGGCCTGTCTTTTCAATGATTCGGTCTGCAAGGGTAGATTTGCCGTGGTCAATATGGGCAACGATACAGAAATTACGAATTTTACTCTGGTCCATTTA
>JAZUJC010000290.1:0-23806 GCA_045642625.1 Lachnospiraceae bacterium | reverse complement strand
AGAAAGGTTCTTATGCAGTTAATTAACGGAACCTACTGTCCTGATAACACCGAGGAGTTCAGATCACTTTATAACTCACTCCTTAATACTCAGGAAACCGACAAGGCTGACAGATACTTTATTCTTAAAGATTTCAGATCTTATGCGGAAGCACAGGCTACCATCGGTAAGTGGTATTTAAACGAATCCGAATGGGCAAAGAAGGCAATCCTTAACATTGCTTGTTCAGGTAAGTTCTCTTCTGACCGTACAATTGAAGAGTATGTTCAGGATATCTGGCATCTTGACAGAGTAGAATTATAAGTTAACATTAAGGGAGGGCAAATAATAAGCCCTCCCACTTTTGATATGAAAGGGAGGAAAATATGATTAATTTATTTGAAGGCGGAGTTTATCTCGTAAAGGGCTCGGAAATCGTTGGCGATAACGGTGAAGCTCAGGCAAAGATTAACTCACTTACAGGAAAGTCTGTTGCAAAAGAAGATGCTAAAAAGGCTACTATTGCCTACGGCATCCTGGAGAGCCACAATACTTCCGGTAATATGGACAAGCTTAGAATCAAATTTGATAAGCTTACATCTCATGATATTACCTTTGTTGGTATTATTCAGACAGCAAGGGCTTCAGGGCTTAAGAAGTTCCCTATTCCCTATGTACTTACAAACTGCCACAACTCACTTTGCGCTGTAGGCGGTACCATTAACGAAGATGACCACATGTTTGGCCTTTCATGTGCCAAGAAATACGGCGGTATCTATGTACCCCCTCATCAGGCAGTTATTCACCAGTTTGCACGTGAAATGCTGGCTGAAGGCGGTGCAATGATTTTGGGTTCCGATTCACATACCAGATATGGTGCTCTTGGTACCATGGCTATGGGTGAAGGCGGTCCCGAACTTGTAAAGCAGTTACTCAGCCAGACCTATGATATTAATATGCCCGGTGTAGTAGGTATCTATTTAACAGGAGAGCCTATGAAGGGTGTTGGTCCTCAGGACGTTGCGCTTGCAATTATCGGAGCCGTATTTAAAAACGGCTTTGTGAAGAATAAGGTTATGGAATTTGTTGGACCCGGTGTATCAAGCCTTTCAACTGATTTCAGAATCGGTGTGGATGTTATGACTACAGAAACCACCTGCCTTTCTTCTATTTGGAGAACCGACGACGAGGTTAAGGATTTCTATGATATCCACGGCAGAAGTGAAGCATTCAAGGAGTTAAATCCCGGTGAAGTAGCTTACTATGACAACTTTATGGTAGTAGATTTGTCAAAGATTAAGCCTATGATTGCAATGCCCTTCCATCCCAGTAATGTATATACTATTGAAGAGCTTAATTCAAACCTTTCCGACATTCTTCATGATGTTGAACAGAAGGCACTTGTAAGCCTTGACGGTAAGGTTGAATACTCTTTACAGGATAAGGTTAAAAACGGAAAATTCTGTGTTGAACAGGGTAGTATTGCAGGTTGTGCAGGCGGAGGATTTGAGAACATCTGTGCTGCCGCTGATATTCTTAAGGGTTCATACATCGGTAGCGATGCATTTACCTTAAGCGTATATCCCGCTTCAATGCCTGTTTATATGGAGCTTATCAAAAACGGTTGTGCCGCTACCATTATGGAGACCGGTGCAGTTTTAAAGACCGCATTCTGCGGACCCTGCTTCGGAGCAGGAGATACTCCTTCAAACAATGCATTCAGTATCAGACATTCAACCCGTAACTTCCCTAACCGTGAAGGCTCCAAGCTTCAGAGCGGACAGATTTCCTCTGTTGCACTTATGGATGCCCGTTCAATTGCTGCAACAGCAGCCAACAAGGGTGTTCTTACCGCTGCTACCGAGGTTCCGGATGTTATCGGTAAATACAAATATCACTTTGATGCAAATATTTACAAAAACAGAGTATTTGATTCACACGGTGTTGCTGATGAGAACGCTGAAATCGTTCTTGGTCCCAACATCAAGGACTGGCCTGAAATGATAGCTCTTCCCGAGAACTATGTTCTCAAGGTTATTTCAGAGATTCACGATCCTGTTACAACAACCGATGAGCTTATTCCTTCAGGCGAAACTTCTTCTTACCGTTCAAATCCTCTTGGCCTTGCAGAGTTCACTCACTCAAGAAAGGATCCCGAATACGTAGGATTGGCCAAGGAAGTTAAGGCTGCAGAGCTTTCAAGACAAAAGAAAGAAGCAGTTGAACTGGCAGGCCTTGATGATGCCATGAAGGCTATTAAGGCCAAATTTGCCGATGCCGACTTTAACAATACCGGTCTTGGATCAACAATATTTGCGGTTAAGCCCGGTGATGGTTCTGCCCGTGAACAGGCAGCCAGCTGCCAGAGAGTATTGGGTGGTTGTGCAAACATTGCCAACGAGTATGCTACAAAGCGTTACCGCTCTAACCTTATTAACTGGGGTATGCTTCCTTTCCTTGTACCCGAAGGAGAACTTCCTTTCAAGAAGGGTGACTTTATCTACATTCCCGAGATTCGTAAGGCTGTATCCGAAAAGTGGAGCGAGATTAAGGCTTATACAGTAAGTGCTTCAGGTCTTAAGGAATTTACCTTAAAGCTTGGTGAGCTTACCGATGAAGAACGCGAGATTATTCTCAAGGGTTGCTTAATTAACTACAACAGAGTATAAGATAATTAATCGGAAAGCCTTTGATATTTGCTATAAAGAATTTATAGTTATCTCCGATATATTATTTACAAGGAGTAGCGCAAGGGAACGGATATCCCGTTTCTTTGCGCTATTTTTATTTTCCGAAAGCCCTACTGTCCGGCTTTGGAAAACGAAAAATCCCTGAAAAATATAATAATACGAGGAGGTAAGAAACAACTTGAGAATTGATTCCTATCAAATAGGAATGGATTCCGAAAGACTGTATAAGTCTTCATATTCCGCAAAAATTCGACTTGCGGAAGAACACATAAGCGGACAGGGAAGTGATGACCCGCTTATGTCATTTGCCCAGACACTGGGCGGAAAGGAAAACAAGGAGGCAAAAAAAGAAGCCAAATCGGATGACTCCAAGGAAAAAGTCAAAGAGATGGAGCCGGAAGCTGTAAAAGCGGCCTATGGAAGGCTCAATTCAAAAAGGCTTGAGAATATGGATAAGGTGGTCAGAAGTGCTCAAAACGAGTTCCAAAAGCTTCGCCAGATGATGATTCGCCACATTTTTGAATTACTGTTTGGCGGAAGAAGCAACAGCAAATCCTTTAACGAAGAACTGGTTGAAGCTGAGCAGGCCGAAGCAAACGAGCCCAATATAATACCGACTGATTTTGCGGCAGGCAGTTTTGATGATTTTTCGTCGTATGAGCTTATCACAACAGAGTATTCCTCAAGCGGTTGCTTTACTGAGTCTGAGCACACAAGCTTTCAGGCGCTTGGGCAGGTTAAAACCGCCGACGGCCGAAGCATTGATATTAACCTTAATATTTCAATGAGCCGTTCTTTCTCGGCATTTTACGAGAAAAATTATTCCACTACAAGGCTTCAGGTTATTGACCCTCTTGTGATTAATTTTGACGGCAATCCTGCCGGGCTTGAAAAAGATATGGACTTTTTCTTTGATCTGGACTGTGACGGGGAAGAAGAAAAGATTGCCAAGCTTACCGCGGGCAGCGCATTTTTGGCTCTGGATTTAAATGATGATGGAGTTATAAATGACGGAAGCGAACTTTTTGGCACAAAGTCTGGTGACGGATTTGCGGATTTGGCAGCCTACGATGAAGACGGAAACGGCTGGATTGATGAAAACGATTCAATCTTTACAAAGCTTAAAATGTGGACCAGGGACGAAAACGGAAATGATATTCTTTATACACTTAAGGAGAAGGATATCGGAGCCCTTTATCTTGGGGCCGTTGATACACAGTTTTCATTAACCGATGATTACGATCAGGCTAGAGGATATGTAAGACAGACCGGTCTGTTTTTGTATGAAAACGGTATGGCAGGAAGTATGCAGCATATTGACTTAGTTTCTTAATATTAGTTTGTTATTTTACCCCGGCATTATACTTGCCGGGGTTTTGTGATATAATAATATGATATGTTGTGTCCGTAGTGTTTTGCCTTGGAAAAAGAAAAATTTCCAAGCCCCAGAATACTAAATCAGGCGGATACAAAGTGTGGAACAGATATGAATATTATTTTGCTTTCAGGCGGTTCGGGAAGGCGCTTATGGCCCCTTTCCAATGACATTCGCTCCAAACAGTTTATTAAGATATTTAAAAATGACGACGGTTCATACGAATCGATGGTGCAAAGGGTTTACAGGCAAATAAAGGCTGTTGATGCTGATGCCACCGTTACAATTGCTACCGGTTCGGTGCAGGTTTCATCTCTTAAAAATCAGCTTGGAGACAATATAAATATTTCAGTGGAGCCCGGGCGCAGGGATACTTTTCCTGCCATTGCACTTGCTACTGCATATTTGACCGATGTGGAGGGTATAGACCCTGAAGAGACAGTTGTAGTGTGCCCCGTGGACCCTTATGTGGAAGAAGATTATTTTAGAGCATTGAAGGGCCTTTCAGAGCAGGCAGCCAAAGGCGAAGCCAATTTGGTGCTTATGGGTATAGAGCCTACATACCCTTCGGAAAAGTACGGTTATATTATTCCCAAGGATTCAACCCCTACTTCAGAGGTGTTGACCTTTAAGGAAAAGCCTACCGCAGCAGTGGCCGGGGAATATATCAGCCAGGGTGCTCTCTGGAACGGCGGAGTTTTTGCCTACAAGCTTAAATATGTGCTTAACAAGGCTCATGAGCTTATTGATTTTACCGATTATCAGGATTTGTATGATAAATACGATACACTTACCAAAATTTCTTTTGACTACGCAGTGGTTGAAAAAGAAGAAAAAATCCAGGTTCAGCGTTTTAATGGTCAGTGGAAGGATCTGGGTACCTGGAACACTCTTACCGAGGCAATGGAAGAGAATGTGGTTGGAAAGGGTATTCTTAACGACGAGTGCAACGGTGTACACATTGTAAATGAAACCGACCTGCCTATTTTGGCAATGGGGCTTCACGATGTAGTTATATCGGCATCCGCGGACGGTATCCTGGTGTCTGACAAGGAACAGAGCTCTTATATTAAGCCCTATGTGGACTCGATTGTTCAGGATATTAAATTTGCCGAAAAGAGCTGGGGAAGCTATCGGGTAATGGATGTTGAGTCCGAATCAATTACAATTAAGGTTACACTTAATCCCGGGCATTCCATGAATTACCACAGTCATGATTTCCGAGATGAGGTATGGGTAGTTCTTTCCGGAACCGGTACCACAATTGTTGACGGCATGGAACAGGCCATTAAGCCCGGCGACGTTATTACCATGAGCAGGGGCTGTCGCCATACCGTTATTGCAACAACCGAGCTTAAGCTTATTGAGGTACAGCTCGGTAAGGAAATATCCGTAGAAGACAAGCATTTGTATACGCTGGAGAAATAGGACACTTTGATGGACAGAGAAAAAGCATCAAGAAAGCCGTTTTTGCTGCGGCCTGCAGGCAAAGCATATTTGTGGGGCGGAAACAGGCTCAATGATGAATTTGCAAAAGAAATAAATATGGCGCCTCTTGCGGAAACCTGGGAGTGCAGTACTCATCCGGAGGGTCCTTCGTTAGTTTCCGGAGGTGAGTTTGACGGCCAATCCTTAAGAGACGTGCTTAAAAATCATCCGGACTATCTTGGAAGTCACCCCAATATGAAGGGTGAACTGCCTATACTGATAAAGCTGATTGATGCAAACAGGGATTTGTCAATTCAGGTTCACCCCGACGATGATTATGCCGGTGAGTATGAAGGCGGACAGTTTGGTAAATCGGAAATGTGGTACGTTCTTGATGCTACCGAGGACGCCAAGCTGGTATACGGTCTTAAAAACGACGAAACCAAAGACAGCATAAGAAGCAGTATTCGGGATGGTTCCATTGAAAGACTGGTAAAGAAGTACCCAATCAGAAAGAATGATGTTTTCTTTTTGGAGGCGGGTACAATTCATGCAATCGGTGCAGGCTCACTGGTGGCAGAAATACAGGAAAACAGCGATTTAACATATAGATTGTACGATTATGATCGTGTAGATAAAAACGGCTGTAAGAGAGAGCTCCACGTGGAAAAGGCTCTTGATGTGGCAACACTTCGTGCGGGCATGGAGCCAAGACAGCCTATGCGTGTACTGAACTATCGCCCGGGTGTGGCAACGGAGCTTCTTTGTCGCTGCAAATATTTTGAAGTGCACAGAATGCTTGTAAACACCGAAAATAACCGGCAAATTGAGTACAGAGCCGACAGCTTAAGCTTTAGGGTGCTGCTTTGTATAAGCGGCGGGGGCCGGATGGACCTTGGCGGTGAAAAAATAGAAATTAAAATGGGAGACTGTATTTTTATTCCCGCAGATTCGATTATTGTTAATCTGCAAGGGGAGATGCAGTTTTTGGATGTCAGAGGGTAAGAATGAAACCTGTTGTAAAAGAAGGGAATACAATTGCAAAAAGAATAACGGCCCTTCTTTTGGCTGTCATGCTTCTTGTGGGATGTAAAAGCAGTGATCCGGGAACCGTGAACACTAACCCGCAACCCGGCGAACCGGCGGTGGAAAAGGTTGATAATCAAAATCTTTCAATGTTGGATGCCCCTGAAATTGCCTATGAAAAAGAATCAATGGTGTCATCCATACACGTGGATCTGGTGGGATATGAGGCAGAGGCCGAAAAACTGGCAGTAATTGAAGCTCCTATTTTACCCCGAAGATTCAGTGTTATAAACAAAAATACCGGAGAAACCGTCTATAACGGATATGTAAAGGAAAAGGACTCGGTAGAAGACAGCGGGGAAGCTCTTTTCGGCATACTGGATTTTAGCGGGGTTACCGCGGAAGGAACTTATTACATTGAAGCCGATCTGGTGGGCAGATCATTGGATTTTAAGGTAAGAACCGGAATATACGGCGAACTGTTTGAGGATACCTTTAGCGGGCTTAAAAAGCTCAGAGACAGGGATGACGATCCGCAAATGCTTAGCCTTGAGGATAATGGGGATATAAAGAAAGAAGTGTCCGGCGGCTGGGTTACCGGAGAAAAGGGGCAAAAGGATGTTTGCGAAGGGTGCCTTGCAATACAGGATCTTATGTGGGGGCTGGAATATTATCCCACATCCTTTGCCGGTGACGGTGACGGCCAAAATCCCGGAAACGGAATACCGGATGTAATTGACGAAATAATATTTGAGGCCACCTGGCTTCTTAAGATGCAAAATCCGGAAACCGGTGGTGTATATACCTCGGTGTCACCGGCTAATGCAGATTCGGGTAGTAAAAAGCTGGTTATTCTTGGTGAGACAACAAGAGCCACTGCGTATTTTTGTGCCACCATGGCCAGGCTTTCATCCGTGCTTAATAAATATGATTCGGCATTATCCAAAAAGTGTCTTGACGCAGCAAACCGTTCCTGGAAGTGTCTTGAGGTGAATAAGGATCTGGTGGACAATACCCAGATGTTCAGGGCTGCGGTGGAGATGTACAGAATATCGGGAAAGAAAGTGTATAAAGATATTATTGATAAATATCTTAAAGACAATGCCGGCAAGGAATACGCGGACCGAATTTCTTTAGACGGTGCAATTACTTACATGGCTACCACAAGAAGTACCGACAGAGACTATTGTACATTGCTTATGGACCGGTTTATGGAGAGGACTGAGCTTAAGTCCAATTCGGCCAAGAATGCGGGATATCTTGTGGAAGAGGACGTATCTGATGAAGCGGTTCTTTTGCGTAATCTAACGGAACTGCTGATTATTAATTACGTTATAAGCAACAAAGAATACGGAACCATTGAAGAAAATTATTTGCATTATTTGTGTGGGCGAAATCCGGATAATGCGGTTTGCAAAAGCTTATCCCACAGCCCCGACGCATATGCGCAGTTTTTGTTTTTACTTGGCAAATTAACATATATGCATAAATAAAGCGTAAAGGAGATTATCGGTAATGAAAATAGCAGTTTTGGCAGGAGGCACCAGTACAGAAAGAGATGTATCTTTGGTATCGGGAGCTCAGATTTACAAGGCACTTAAGTCGGAAGGTCATGACGTGCTTCTTTTGGATGTGTTTTTAGGACTGGAAACCGAGGATATTGATTCTGTATTTACACGCGGTGATGAGCTTTTGGGTAATATCGAAAGCGTAAAAGAATCAAACCCCGATATTGAAGCGGTTAAGGCGCTGAGAGCCGATGGCGACAAGGTATTCTTTGGCCCCAATGTTATTGAAATTTGTAAGAAGGCAGATATCGTTTTCATGGCACTTCACGGTGAAAACGGGGAGAACGGTAAGGTACAGGCTGCCTTTGATCTTAACGGAATAAAATATACCGGAAATGATTACATCAGCTCAGCTCTTGCCATGGACAAGGCTCTGGCAAAAGAAATTTTTGCGATTTATGGCATTTCAACCCCCAAGGGATATGCTTTAAAGAAGTGTGAAGAAGACAATCATACTCCCGAGTATCCTTCGGTAGTTAAGGTAACCGACGGTGGTTCAAGCATTGGCGTTTATATTGTCCACAATGGCGATGAATATGAAAAGGCTAAAAAGGAAGCCTTCCGGTTGGGTAATGAGGTAGTAGTGGAGCGCTTTATCAACGGTCGTGAGTTTTCTGTAGGTGTTATTAAAGGAAAAGCCCTTCCGGTTATTGAAATTGCTCCCAAAGAAGGTTTCTATGATTACAAAAACAAGTATCAGGAGGGTTCCACCATTGAGACCTGTCCCGCTGTGTTAAGCGATGCCGATACAAAGCGTATACAAAAGATGGCAGAGGATGTATTCGGTGCTTTGAGGCTTAATCAGTATGCAAGAATCGATATTATGATGGATCAGTCCGGTGATATATTTGCATTGGAAGCAAACACACTTCCTGGAATGACACCTATGTCATTAATGCCTCAGGAAGCTCTGGCAGCAGGCATGAACTATGTGGAATTCTGCGAGAAGATTATTAAAATCGCGCTTGAGGGCTAGTGATATTGGAAGGAAGAAAACTGTTTAGAATAACTGAATGGATATTTGGCATTGTAATGGTGCTTATTATAGGCGTGAATGTGCTTTTGGACAATCGCGTCTATTACGTGTGCCAAAATAACTGTGTTATTCCTAATTTTGTATTTCTTATTCTTTTTGTGCTTTTGTGTGCCGGCGGGTTGTTTTTTGTCAAAAGAAAGCAGAAAAATTCGGATAAAACAGTATTAACCCCAATGTATTTTGACAGGGTCATGAGGAATATAAAAATACTGTCTCTGGTGCTGCTGGTTGTTCAGATTATATATGCTTATAACATATATTTTGAAACCGGATGGGATTGCCGGGAGCTTGTTAAAATGGCTCAGGCCATTGCATTTGAGGATGCCAAAATCGGTGATGCACATTATTTTTCCCTTTATCCCAACAATGCCTTTCTTACGGGAATATTTGCGGGAATACTTAAACTGATTAAGTTTGTGGGAATAAATAATGCGCCCTATTTTCCTTTAATTATCGTAGGCTGCGCTCTGGTGACTCTTTCCGGATATCTTATGGCAGATTGTGTAAGGATACTGACGGGTAAAAAGTCACTGATTATCGGTTTCTGGGTGGTATTTGTGTTACTTACCGGGTTGTCGCCCTGGATCAGCATTCCCTACTCGGATACCTACAGTATTATTTTCCCCACAGCTGCGGTTTGGCTGTATCTTACCAAGACCGACGATAATTGTCGTTTGAGATGGTTTTTGATATCCCTTGTCTGTTTTGTGGGTTACTTTATTAAGCCTACAGTTTTCCTCACATTTATGGTGCTGGTTTTCTTTGATGTTTTGCATTATTTCCTGACCTTTAACAAGCGTCATGCAAAAGAAAAAATCAAAGCGGCGTCATTTTGCCTGATTATGTCTGTGCTGGGCATTTTCGCGGCATTTATGCTAAGATTCGGCGTTGAGAGAGCAACCGGATTTGAACCGGATGGCAAGAGTCAGGTAACCCCCATACACTATTTTATGATGGGCCTTAACAGTGAAAGCGGTGGTGGCTACAATCAGGCCGATGTCAATTATTCTTTTGGCTTTGAAACCGTTTCCGAAAGAAACCGCGAAGACTGGAAGCTGGCAATGCAGCGTATAAAGGAAATGTTTCCTGTAAGGCTTGTTACATTTGAAGCACAGAAGGCACTTACCAACTTTAATGACGGTACCTTTGCCTGGGGGAATGAAGGGGATTTTTACTGGACCTACTATGAAAAAGACAATTTCCTGGCAAAGTTTATAAGAAACCGGGTATATCATATAGGAGACAGGCATCAGGTATATGTGGCATTTACTCAGGGCATATGGATGTTTGTACTTTTCATGTGTGCACTGGTGTTCATAAACAGAAAAAAACATGTGAACTACCGTGAGGTGGCACTGATGGTGGTGGTACTGGCAATATTTGCTTTCCTGATGGTATTTGAGGCCAGGGCAAGATATTTGTATTTGTACAGCCCCGTTATTTATATGGTTGCGGCTATTGGGCTTAACAGACTGTATATCGGAAAGGACAATGCGGAATGAAAAATATAAGTGTTGCCTTGGCAGCTAAGGCTGTCGGAGGAAAAATAGTAGGTGGAACCGGTGAAGAGATTATCTCCTCGGTCACTATGGATTCAAGACTGGTTGAAAAGGGATCTCTTTTTGTGGCAATAAAGGGAGAGAGAGTAGACGGTCACGACTTTATAGAAGCAGTATTTGAAAAGGGGGCGGCAGCAGTATTTTGCGACCATGTTCCCGAAAACGCAAGGGGAGCCTGTATTGTAGTTGATAATACGGTGGCTGCACTTCAAAACCTGGCCCAGTGGTACAGACAGACTCTTGATATAAAAGTGGTTGGTATTACCGGAAGTGTCGGAAAAACCAGTACAAAGCAGATGGTGGCCAGCGTTCTTTCGGCTTCATTTAATGTTCTTAAAACCCCCGGAAATTATAACAACGAAATAGGACTGCCCCTTACTGTTATGATGCTGGGTGAAGAGCACCAGGTGGCAGTACTGGAAATGGGAATAAGTGATTTCGGTGAAATGAGGCTGTTGGCCCGTGTTGCTCAGCCTGACATCTGTGTCATTACCAACATAGGACAGAGTCACATGGAGGCCCTGGGTTCAAGAGACGGTATATTAAAGGCCAAGACAGAAATTTTTGAATATCGAAAGAAAGACGGTCCCGTATTTTTAAACGGTGACGATGATAAACTGATTACTATAGCCGATGTGGACGGCACAAAGCCTGTATTTTACGGCTTTGGGGAAAATAACTATGCCCGCCCGGTAAATGTTGAATCCATGGGACTTAAGGGCACAAAAATGGATATTATAATCGGTGAAAAGAAATTTTCTGCAGCAATATCCATGATAGGTAATCATATGGTGGCCAATGCGGTAGTGGCTGCGGCAATAGGTGATTATCTTGGAATGAGCAGTGATAAAATTGTGGAGGGGCTTAAGGCGGCCGATACTGTGGCAGGCAGGTCACATCTTATCCCGTACGGTGACGGTTTCATTATTGATGACTGTTACAATGCGGCTCCAACATCAATGAAGGCAGCTATCGATACCCTTTGCCTTGCCGAGGGTAAGAGAGTGGCTGTTCTGGGTGATATGTTCGAGCTTGGAAGTCAGGAAAAAGAAATGCACCGCGAAATGGGTGTGTATGCCATGGATAAGGATATTGACACGCTTATTGCAGTGGGAGAGCTCAGCAAAAATATATATGATGGGGCAAAAGAAACAAACAGCAGGGGTATTGAGCTTATATATTTTAAGGATGTGGAAGAATGCAAGGCAGGGATTCTTAAGTATATAAAGCCCGGAGACAATGTTTTGCTTAAGGCCTCCAACGGAATGAAGTTTAAAGATATTATTTCATATTTGACAGAATAGAAAAAAGCTCATGCATGTGCATGAGCTTTTTGATTAGTTAGTGGTAACGGCAGCATCTTCTGCCATTTTATCAAACTTGGCCATTACTGCATCAAAGGTTTTTTGTGATATTTCGGGAAGCTTGCCGCCGAAGGTATCCTCGGCCTGCTTAAAGCCCTTTTCGAAGGCCTTTCGCATATCTTCAATCTTGGAAGGATCGCCACCGGTTAAGGCTTTTGCAAAATCGATGATGCGGTCTGAAGTGGCTTCAACACCCCAATATCCGTCTTCGGCAATATCTGCCTGGGCCTGTGCCTTTGTAGTATCGTCAACTATAAAGTCACCGGTACGAAGCTTTTCCCACATATCATTGGCTGTAAGATAAGCTCCGGTCTGTTTAGAGATAAGCTGGGTAACAATGTCCTGAAGCTGGCTTACGCGGGCTTCGGCATCGGCCTTAAGCTTTTGGATTATTTCTGAATTTGCTTTGTAGGTCTGAGTAGGCATTTCAAGGGTGGGCTCATATACAGCGCCAACCTCGCCGGCTTCGTTAGCGGCTTTGGTTTCTGCCTCCTTTACAGCTGTATTGTTATAAGCTGCATAACTATCACCTACATTTGTAACTCCGTTTACGTTCATAGGTTTCCTTTCCTCGCATCCATGCGACGGTGATTAGTTAATAGTATCAATTTGGAAATGCTGATATTTATACACTTCTAATCACATTATCGGTCATGACAGCGAAAAAAAGAAGACCTTTTTTAAATTAATTAAAAAAATATTTTAAAAGACCGGTGTTCATAGTATATTGTATTAAGAATATTGTATACAAAGTGCAAAAGAAAACATAACAGTCAGAGGTTACCGGCATGAATAGTTCACCTTCTTACGTAACTGAAAATGCATATGCAAAAATTAATTTATCGCTGGATGTTTGCGGGCGCAGAGCTAATGGATACCATGATGTAAAAATGATTATGCAGTCCATAAGCCTTCACGACACCCTGACCCTGGAGGCTATTGAGTCGGGAATAGAGCTTGAAATGGACAGTGCGGAGTTAACTTCTGAAAGCAACAGTGGTAAGGAAAATATTATTGTAAAGGCGGCCACTGCCTTTTTTGAGGCAACCGGCATTAAGAAGGGTGTAAGAGTTATTCTTTCCAAGAGAATACCCATTGCTGCAGGCATGGCCGGCGGAAGTACCGATGCGGCAGCAACCTTAAGGGGATTAAATCGCCTGTACGGTACCGGCCTTACAAATGGAGAACTTGAAAAAATCGGTGTAACAATAGGCGCTGATGTTCCTTTTTGTATAGGCGGAGGCACAAAGTTAAGCGAGGGAATCGGAGAAATACTGACCGATATTCCTGCCCCTGAGCGAACTGAGGTTATTATCTGCAAGCCCAATATAAATGTTTCCACCAAAGAAGTATATGAGCGCTTTGATTCTTTGGAAAATCCCTTTCATCCGGATGTTGACGGTATGAGAGTCGCCATTGAGGGAAAAGAATATGATAAAATTCCGGGTCTTCTGGGTAATTCCCTTGAGGGAGTTACAAAGGCACTTCATCCGGTTATCGGTGAGATAGAGAAATATATGGAAGAAAACGGTGCTGTAAGGGCAATAATGAGTGGCTCAGGCCCAACTGTATTTGGTATTGTACCGGCTAAGAACTGCACTTCCCTGGTTGAAAAGCTTAAGGAAAAGTATCCTGAATTTTATGTAGGAGCACATTATTATGGCTAAATTATCTCTTAATATGGATGAATATTTACCCCTTAGAGACGTTGTATTTCACGCACTCAGAAGAGCAATACTGACCGGTGAGATTAAGCCCGGCGAAAGGCTTATGGAAATCCATCTGGCCCAGGAGCTTGGCGTAAGCCGAACTCCGGTAAGGGAAGCAATACACAAGCTTGAACAGGAAGGTCTTGTGACAATGATTCCAAGGCGTGGGGCTCAGGTGGCTCAGATTTCCGAAAAAGGACTTAAGGATGTACTGGAGGTGCGTCGTGCACTGGATACCTTCTGTGCGGAGCTTGCATGCGAAAGAATGACCGAAGAGGGAGCACAGCAGCTAAAAGAAGCCTATAAGGTTTTTGAATCGGCAACTGAAACAAAGGATGCCACCATCATAGCCAAGGCAGATGTTTCTTTTCACGATATAATAATAAGCTCTACGGGAAATGAGAAGCTTATTATTACAATGAACAACTTAGCGGAGCAGATGTATCGCTACAGGTTTGAATATATTAAGGATGAAAGTCAGCACAAGGTACTGATTGCCGAGCACAAGGCTTTAATGGATGCAATTATTGCAAGAGATGTGGAAAAAGCCAGAAAAGCAGCTATGATCCATATAGACAATCAGCAGCAGTCAATATTATCGCAAATAAATATATAATGCCGTTTATTGGGCGGCGGAGGATTAATGGAAAAAAGTCGCGAAGTCGAACTGACAATTACAGGAAAACAGCACAACGCTCAGGATGAGGACAGTAACAGCGTTAAGGCAAAAGGAAAAATGTCTGTGGTAAACAATAAAAACGTTGTTGTATATGAGGAAGTCTCCGAGGATGGAGACGAATTCAAATGCCTTCTGAAATTTGATGAGAACAGTCTTGAACATTCAAAAACGGGAGCGGTTACTTCTAAATTCATTTTTAAGCCCGACTGGAAATATCTGGGCTGCTATGAAACACCCTTCGGTAATTTTGAAATGGGAGTAGATACCAAGAAATATGCAATGGAGAGAAGCGAAGGCAAAATAAATCTCCATGCCGTTTATGACATGGAGATTAATGGTGAATTTGCTTCCGAAAACGAAATACAAATTGAAATATTGATTTTATAACTATTTAACGGCTTTAGCGCCTGCCTTTTCCTGCATTTTTTCAACCCAGGCCTTAAAGCCCTTTTTCTTTTTAACAGGAGCGGGAGCGTTTTTACCGTGAAGTCCTTTAACTTCGGTGATGTAAATACCGCTGACAACGGCCTTAACTTCTTTCTTAACGGGAACAGACTCGAAAATCTTCTCATCACATACAAGGCTTAAAATCTGAGGACCAACCTTGGCCTTTACAATGGGTAGCTTGGCACGACGCATAAGCTTGGGTGTCTGTTCAAGAACCGACGAAGGAAGCCCTGCATCCTTTAATCGCATCTTTTTCTTATCAATAATCAGCATGGAGTAGCTCTGCTTGTAAGCTTCAATCTGAGCCTTCTGAGCATCCTGCTTCTTTTGCATTTTCTTTCCCAAGAAATATAAAACAACAAAAACTACAATAAGTACTGCAAGTACTATAAGTAAAATCAATAACGGTCTGGGCATAAGTAAATGACCTCCAAGTACAAATTTTCACAAAAAGTATATCATTACAGCGGATTAGACACAACCCACAATTTCGTTAATATCATCAATTCCGTGGCGGGTCATATAATCCCTGATTCCATCCACAACCTGGATTGTGGCAGTGGGGTTGATGAAGTTGGCGGCGCCTACAGACACCATGGTGGCACCTGCCATCAGGAATTCAATAGCATCTTCGGCGGTGGCTATACCACCCATTCCGATAACGGGAATGTTTACTGCGTGAGAAGCCTCATAAACCATTCTTACCGCTATGGGCTTAATGGCGGGACCGGACATACCACCGGTTTTATTGGCAAGCACGAACTTGCGACGTTCGATATCGATTTTCATTCCGGTTATGGTATTAATCAGAGATATTGCATCCGCTCCGCCGGCTTCGGCAGCCTTTGCCATATCGGCAATTTTGGTAACGTTGGGGCTAAGCTTCATAACAACCGGCTGCTTTGACACTTT
The DNA here is from genome assembly GCA_045642625.1 of Lachnospiraceae bacterium. GTDB lineage: Bacteria > Bacillota > Clostridia > Lachnospirales > Lachnospiraceae > UBA1258. Next base: position 8,034 of record JAZUJC010000290.1, on the reverse strand, counting down.
TTTAATTTCTTTTGTAATATTTTCAAGACATGCGGCATCCTGGCCAAAGGCAATGGCACCTTCCTTAACATTGGGGCAGGATACATTGATTTCAAGCATATCTACAGGCTCGGTTTGGAGCCTCTTTACCACTTCAAGATATTCTTCAACGGTCTTTCCGCATACATTAACGATTATTTTGGTATCGTACTTCTTTAAGAAGGGGATATCTCTTTGGCAGAATACTTCGATTCCGGGATTTTGAAGACCGATGGCATTTAACATTCCACCGTATACTTCGGTAACGCGGGGAGTGGGGTTTCCGGGCCAGGCTACGCTGGCAACCCCCTTTGTTGTTACTGCCCCCAGTTTATTTAAATCAACAAATTCACTGTACTCCATACCGGACCCAAAGGTTCCTGAGGCAGTGGTAACAGGATTTTTAAATTCTACACCGGCAATTTTTACAGCTGTGTTCATCAGATATCTACCTCCTTTGAATCAAAAATGGGACCTTCGGTACAAACCCTTGCATTGTTTACATGAGAATGATGATCCTTGTTTGTGGTTTTTGCCACACAGCCAAGACATGCCCCAACACCGCAGGCCATTCTTTCCTCCAGGGAAATATAGGCTGTGATTCCTGCCTTTTCGGCATAGGCCTTAATGGCACGAAGCATAGGCATGGGACCACAGGCACAGATAACATCGCAATCGAGAGCATTTTGAGCGATGGCGTCCATTACATTGCCCTTTGTACCTACGCTGCCGTCTTCGGTGGCCACATAAACTTCACCGTATTTGTCAAAATCATTTTTAAGGAAAAGAGAAGAATCTCTGTAGCCGATAACTGCTTTGGCATCAATTTCTTTTGCATTTAATGCTTTCATAAGCTCAAGCATGGGGGGAACACCGATTCCGCCGCCAAGAGCCAGAACCTTCTTGCCGGCAAGCTTATCCAGATCATAACCATTGCCCAAAGGCCCCATCAGTTTAATGGAGTCCCCTGTCTTATAGCCTGAGAATTCTGCGGTTCCGCGACCGGCAATCCTGAATACAAATCTGATACCGGTGTCAGTTATTTCGCAAATACTGATGGGACGGGGTAACAGGGTGCTTTTGTCATTGGGATAAATCATTACAAACTGTCCGGGGACAGCATAATCTTTAATCTTTGTAGCGACTTTAAGGTCGTAAATCATGGGAGACAGCATGGAAACCGATTCCACTGTGCCTGTTTCACATATCTTCATATACAATTCTTCCTCCGCAGATAGTGTATTTTATTTTACCGGTCATTTCAGTGTCTTTAAAAGGATTGTTAAAAGACCTGGATGCGGTTGTATCATAGGTCCATTCTTCAGACATTGAAAAAAGAACCAGATCGGCAGCGTCGTTAACCTTTAATCCGGGACAGGTCATTCCGTAAAGTTCGCGGGGTGCCACGGATAATAGCTGCAACAGCCTGAATATGCTTATATGCCCGGCCTTAACCAGGTGAGTGAAGCCCAGGGAAAAGGCGGTTTCAAGGCCTGTAATTCCGGAAGGAGCCTTAGTGATGGGCAGGTTCTTTTCTTCTGCCGTATGAGGAGCATGGTCGGTGGCGATAAAAGAAATTGTTCCATCGGCAAGTCCTTCAATAATTGCATCCCTGTCCTTAGCGGTTCTCAGCGGAGGATTCATTTTGGCATTGCTGCCGTATTTAATAACAGCCTCCTCGGTGAGAGTGAAGTGATGCGGTGTAGCTTCGGCATATATGTTTTTGTAGCCGGCATTTCTTGCTTCTCTTACAAGCGAAACGGTTTCGGCTGCACTGACATGCTGAATGTTAAGGGCCACGCCGGTTTCTTTTGCAAGCGCTATATCACGCTTAACCATGGTTATTTCGGCTTCTCTCGGTGAACCCTCCAGCATGTAGTGATGGCTGGCAAAACCACTGTTTATACCGTTTTGTGCAATAAGATTCTTGTCCTCTTCATGGAGACTGATGGGAACGTTAAGCTGAGCACATTTTTGCATTGCTTCTTTTAAAAGAGACACATCCATAATCGGAATACCGTCATCGGTAAAGCCTATGGCTCCGTGCTTTTTAAGATTGTCCATATCGGTGAGTTCTTCACCTTTAAGCCCCATTGTTACAGCTCCGCAGGAGTAAATGCGGATGCCGGTTGTGAGCCCTTTGTTTTGCACGTAAGAAAGGGTATCAATATTGTCCACGGTGGGATTTGTGTTGGCCATAAGTACAATGCCCGTGTATCCGCCGCGTTTTGCTGCCATTGCACCGGTATTGATGTCTTCCTTGTGGGTAAAGCCGGGATCTCTGAAGTGAGAGTGAATATCAAAAAAACCGGGGGCACAATAAAGGCCGGTTCCGTCGATTGTCAGGTCCTTGTCGTCCTTAAGACTGCAAGGAGCGGCGAAGCTTTTTATGAGCCCGTCTGAAATCTGAATATCGCACTCGATAGTGGTTTCTCTGATTGGGTCGATAAACGTTACATTATTAATTATCATTGTTTCTTTTCCTTAATTATTCTGATTAATAAGTCTACCAAAAAATCCTCAATCTGTCTTGTATTATTTGACTGTCCTAAATTGCTTTTTTGTTTTTTCGGACATATAATGAATGCATTATGATTCGATTTATTATTGCATCCATATGGGTAGTCGTTTTTTTGATTATTTCCATACCGATAATATTAATAGAGTGGCTTATAGGGCTTATCTGGCCCAGGGCGAAGGCGGTTTCTTCACAGTGGATTGTTGTGAGAGCCTTTAGAGTTGTGCTGTTTATTTCAGGCACCAGGATAAAGGTTAAGGGACTGGAAAATATTCCGGCGGACAGGGCTGTTTTATATGTGCCCAACCACAGAAGTATTTTTGATATAGTGGTTCCCTACTGTGTATTTCCGGGTCAAACCGGTTATATTGCCAAAAAAGAAACAAGGCGGGTCCCTGTATTTAATGTATGGATGGCCTTTATGAACTGTCAGTTTTTAAACAGGTCGGATTTAAGAGACGGCCTTCGTGGAATCAACAAATCGGCCGAACTGATTGAACAGGGTGTTTCGATGTGTGTTTTTCCCGAGGGAACCAGAAATAAAAGCGAGAATGCGCTGGGACCTTTTCATGACGGAAGCTTGAAAGTAGCCCAAAAGGCAGAGTGTCCCATTGTTCCGCTGGCAATCGTGGGTACCGCGGATATTTTTGAAAACCACTTCCCTAAAGTAAAGAGAACCACGGTTACTCTTGAATTTTGTGAGCCGATAGAGACCAGGGGAATGTCCAGAGCCGAGTTTAGAGATGTGAGCCAGCGGGTACAGGACGCCATTACCGCCGCTTACGAGGCCAATAAAAATCCCGAGGGCTGATACGTAGAGCGTTATAACAAGAAAATGCTTTATTTTAGGCTGTAACTATGCTATAAATGGTAATTATATTTTTAAAAATGGAGTTTATTTTTTAAAGACAGGCTTCAGGTTAGGAAAAATTATGAAAAAAAGAGGTTTAGCACTTCTTTTGGCAGGTGTAATGTGTCTTTCTTTTGCCGCATGCGGAAAAGAAAACACGTCTTCCAATTCCACGGTTTCAGGAAACGACGTGTCGGTATCCGGAACAGAGAATTCAGACCCGGCCGAGGAAGGGCTTGTAGAGCTTGGCCAGTACAAGGGACTGGTAGTGGAAGCGACCAAATATGTTCCCAGTGAAGAGGAGCTTAATTATTATATCGAAAGCTTCTATTTCGACGAGGCATCAGCTTTTACCTTTAATAAGGCGGCTGAGGAAGGTGATTCTGTAGTAATCGATTTTGTCGGAAAGATTGATGGCGAAGCTTTTCAGGGCGGTACCGCTTCCGACTATGAAATAGTAATCGGTTCTCATGCATTTATTGATGGTTTTGAGGATGGAATGGTTGGAATGGAAATCGGAGAGGTTCGCGATTTGAATCTTAGATTTCCTGATGATTATCACAATGCCGATTATGCCGGAAAGGATTGTGTATTCACAGTCACATTAAAGCGTGTAACCCCGGCGATGAGCGATGAATCGATTAAGGCGCTTCAGAATCCTTTGTATTCCAATATGGAGGAATTCAGAGCATATCAGACCGACTATGTTAATGATTATTTTAACAATGATTATGAAACCACTGTTGTTTCACTGGTTCTTGAGCAGATAGTAAACGGTTCAACCTTCAGTACTTTTTCTGAGACAGCCCTTACAAAGCATCGTGAGAGAATAATAAATGCCTACACTGATGTGGCTGCTTCATACGGCCTTGACGTAAACACTTATCTTGAGTACAACGGAACAAGTGTGGATGTAATCGCCGAGCTGTTTGCAAAAAGAGATTTAATCTTTGCCGCAATACAGAAAGCCGAGGGAATTGACATTACCGAGGAAGAGTTGATTGAAAAAGCCAACTACTATATGGCAAAGAACGGCATAGAGGGAAAAACTCCCGAGGAATATTATGAGATGCAGGGAAGTAAAGAGTCCTTCAGGGAAGCTGCACTGACCGAGAAAATTTACGCATTCCTTGTTGCCAATACCACAGTAGTGGATCCACTGGCGGGCTTAAGCACCGAAACGGCGGACAGTGACACTACAGAGGAAACAGATGCCGATTCGGATGTATCTGCTTCCGAATAAGAACCGGCACAGGATAAACGATATTTTTTATTCCTTTAAAACAGGGAAATAAGGATTATGAAAGGATAAATAAAATGGAACTTACAGATATCAGAGATCTTTTTAGAAAGAAAGAAGAATATATAGGAAAACAGGTTACCATAGGCGGATGGGTACGAAGCATCCGTGATTCAAAGACCTTCGGATTTATCGTAATCAACGACGGTACCTTCTTTGAGCCTCTTCAGGTTGTTTATTCAGACAAGCTTGATAACTTTGAAACCATTTCAAAGCAGAATGTAGGTGCTGCAATCGTTGCAACAGGTACAATCGTGGCTACTCCCGACGCAAAACAGCCCTTCGAAATGCAGGCTGATGAAATTATTATTGAGGGTATGTCTACTCCTGATTTCCCTCTTCAGAAAAAGCGTCACACACTTGAATACTTACGTACAATTCCTCATTTAAGAGCACGTACAAACACCTTCGAAGCGGTATTCAGGGTTCGTTCACTTATTGCATATGCAATCCATACCTTCTTTATGGAGAGAGGCTTTGTATATGTTCATACACCCATCATTACCGGAAGTGACTGTGAAGGTGCCGGAGAAATGTTCCAGGTAACCACATTGGATCTTAACAACCTTCCCCTTACCGAGGATGGCAAGGTTGATTTCAGTAAGGACTTCTTTAACAAGTCCACCAACATGACAGTATCAGGTCAGTTAAACGTAGAAACCTATGCTTTTGCATTTAAAAACGTTTATACCTTTGGCCCTACATTCCGTGCCGAAAACTCTAACACCACAAGACACGCGGCAGAGTTTTGGATGATTGAGCCTGAAATTTGCTTTGCTGATTTGACCGATGATATGATTCTTGCCGAATCAATGCTTAAGTTTGTAATTAACTATGTGCTTGAAAACGCACCCGAAGAAATGAACTTCTTTAACAGCTTCATCGATAAGGGACTCATTGAAAGACTTAAGCATGTAGCTTCTTCTGATTTCGGCCGCATTACCTACACCGATGCAATCAAGATTTTAGAGAAGCACAACGATGAGTTTGATTATCCTGTTCACTGGGGTTCAGACCTTCAGACCGAGCACGAGAGATATCTTACCGAAGTTGAATTTAAGCGTCCTGTATTTGTTACAGATTATCCCAAGGAAATTAAAGCTTTCTATATGAAGCTCAACGAAGACGGTAAAACCGTAGCAGCTATGGACTGTCTTGTACCCGGTATCGGAGAGATTATCGGTGGTTCACAGAGAGAAGATGACTACGATAAGCTTGCCAAGAGAATGGAAGAGTGCGGTCTTAAGAAAGAAGATTACGATTTCTATCTTGACCTTAGAAAGTACGGTACAGCAAGACACGCAGGCTTTGGCCTTGGCTTTGAACGCTGCGTAATGTATTTAACCGGTATGGGAAATATCAGAGACGTACTTCCCTTCCCCAGAACAGTTAACAACTGTGAATTATAATTGATTGATATAGCACCCAATATGTTTACGAATAAAACGGCATGGTGGGTGCTATGTTTTATGTTTTACCAGTATTTAACTGCCTGTAAAACAGGCTAATAAGGAGGCCACCATGAATTTCTTGGAAGAAAGAATTTTGAAAGACGGTATTGTAAAAGAAGGAAACGTATTAAAGGTTGACAGCTTCTTAAATCACCAGATGGATGTAAAGCTTTTTGACCAGATGGGCGAAGAGTTTGCAAAGCGATTTGCGGGAAAGAATATTAATAAGATTCTTACAATCGAGGCTTCCGGTATAGGTATTGCCAGTGTTGTAGCGCTTCATTTCGGAGGCTGCCCCGTAGTATTTGCCAAGAAATCACAGAGTATAAATATTGACGGAGATGTATTTACCGCTGATGTAGAATCATTTACACACAAGAATACCAATCATGTGCTTGTATCCAAGAAGTATCTTTCACCCGAAGATCATCTTCTTATTATTGATGACTTTTTGGCTAACGGTTGTGCATTGCAGGGGCTTATTCAGATTGCTTCTCAGGCCGGTGCCACTGTGGAAGGTATAGGAATTGCGGTTGAAAAGGGATTTCAGATGGGCGGAAGAATGATAAGGAATCTTGGCTATCAGCTGGAGTCTCTTGCCATTATCGACGGAATGGACGATTCAAAGGGTACAATAGAATTTCGCCCTCAAAAATAGCAATATCCCATGCTTAGTTGATAATTAGCATAAAAACTGTATTTATTAATTAGAAAAATTATTGATTTGGTACATTGTATTTCAAATTCGTATGATATACCATTAACGGGTATTATTCATAAATTACACATTTTAAAGAGGAGAAGATTATGAAAAAGATTGCAGCATTACTTCTTTCATTGGTAATGGTATTCACTCTTTGCGCTTGCGGCGGAGACAGCAATACTTCTACCAGCGAAGAAACAAACGTTACTTCAACCGATAATGGCTCTACCGATACAGTAGACAACGGTTCAAAGGCAACTGTAAAGGTTGGTTTCATCTTCCTTCACGATGAAAACTCTACCTACGACTTAAACTTCATCAATGGTGCTAAGGAAGCATGTGATGCACTTGGTGTTCAGTCTATTTCCAAGACAAACATTCCCGAAGGTCAGGAATGCTACGAAGCAGCTTGTGAATTAGTTGATGAAGGATGCAACATTGTGTTTGCAGATTCTTTTGGTCATGAAGATTTCATGATTCAGGCAGCAAAGGAATATCCTGATGTTCAGTTCTGCCACGCTACAGGTACTAAGGCTCATACAGAAGGTTTAGCTAACTTCCACAATGCTTTCGCTTCTATTTACGAAGGTCGTTACCTTGCAGGTATTGCAGCAGGTATGAAGTTAAACCAGATGATCGAAGAAGGTACAATTACAGCTGACCAGTGCAAGATGGGTTATGTAGGTGCATTTACTTACGCTGAAGTTATTTCAGGTTACTCATCATTCTTCTTAGGCGCTCGTTCTGTTTGCCCTTCAGTTACAATGGAAGTTACCTTCACAGGTTCATGGTATGATGAAACTGCTGAAAAGGAAGGTGCTAACACCCTTATCAACGATGGTTGTGTACTTATTTCTCAGCATGCTGACTCTATGGGTGCTCCTACTGCTTGTGAAAACGCAGGTGTTCCCAACGTTTCTTACAACGGTTCAACAGCAGCTGTTGCTCCTAACACCTTCATCGTTTCTTCACGTATTAACTGGGCTCCTTACTTCAAGTACATCATTACCTGTGTTCAGAACGGACAGGCTATCGATACAGACTGGACCGGTACAATCGCTACAGGCTCTGTTGAATTAACAGATCTTGGCGGAGCTGCAGCTCCCGGTACTGCTGAAGCAATCGCTGAAGCAAAGGCTGCTATGGAAGCAGGTACTCTTCATGTATTTGATGTTTCTACATTTACCGTAGATG
>JAZUJC010000289.1:0-31846 GCA_045642625.1 Lachnospiraceae bacterium | reverse complement strand
GATACAAAAACAAAGAGGAATAAAGAATGGAACTGAAAGCCAGGTTTAAGGACGTATTATTCGATCCTTTTAAGAAAGTATACAGGCTGGTTTTTGAAACCACACCGGCCGATATTAGCCCGATCATCCTGCAGGAAACCTTAACTAAATTTGCCGACCAGGATATGAACCTTAAAGCGGTGAGGTATAAGAAAAAGCGCAGCTTGGATGCAAACTCATTTTATTGGGCGCTTTTGTATAAGCTCGCCGAGAAGGAGAGAGTAAGCTCACGCTGGTTACACAACGATTTACTTAGGGAATGCGCGGTGCCGCAGTTATTTGACGGCAAGGTGGTGTACACATTCCTCCCTGACACCGACGAGGCGGCCCATACAGCCGACGAAAGCATGACATACCATATAAAGCCCACAAGCCAAATAAGAGCCGGCAAAAACGGCAATCCGGACTTTAGGGCGTACCAATTGCTCAAAGGTTCCAGCGAGTTTGACAGCGCAGAAATGGCACGCCTTATAGATTGCCTGGTACAGAGGTGCAAGGATTCGGGAATTGAAACGATGACGCCGGAAGAAATAAACCGAATGGTTACGGCGTGGAGGCCTAAATGAAGTCAGTATTTAGTACAGAACCATTTTGTTACATATGCGCCAGGCCCACGAATGTGCAACACCACATTATAGAGGGCAATGGTCGCAGGCCTATAAGCGAGCGACTCGGCTTAAAGGTTTATTTATGCCCAGCGCATCACAATATGTCCGACAAGGGTGTGCATTTCAACAAAGAGCTGGATTTGGCACTAAAGAAAATGGCACAGGAATATTACGAGGAGCATTACGGCACTCGTGAGGATTTTATAAATGATTTCAGCAAAAGCTATTTATAGCCCGCAAGGGGAGTGAATAGAGGTAACTATTAACGACTAAGAACTCCGGTCCAGGAAAATATATCACAGAAGAAAGGACGCTTATTAATTCCCCCTCAAAGATTAATTAAACGGAGCTTAGGTACACGGTGTGGGGCCCACCATAGGGCCCCAGAAAGGAAAACATGAACTTTACGATTAAGGTTCCTCCGGTTACGAAAAAGAACAGCCAGCAGATTATTCCGGTTCCGATTCCGGGAACCAATAGGAAAAGACTGATGGTTTTGCCTTCAAAGGCATATAGACGATATGAAAAAGAAGTCGCCGAATTTATCCCTGAATGGGGCATTGATTACCCAATCAACATTAAAGCGACATTCTATATGGGCCGCCGTGGGAAGGTGGACTTGGTAAATCTTGAAGAAGCCCTATGTGATGTATTGGTCAAGCATGGGTGCATTACAGACGATAATTCGCAAATCATCGTGAGTATGGACGGCAGCAGAGTGTCATACGATAAGCTGGCGCCACGCACAGAGGTTACGATAGAAAGGGTGGAAGTATGATCGATATTGTAGAGTTTATCCCAATCGGTTATGGGAACGGCGTGACAGCCGGAGATCTTGAATCAAGAACTGGTTTAAGCAACCGCGATGTGAGATTAGCGATAGCAAAGGCACGAGAGAACACCATAATAATCAACCTGCAGGACGGCAACGGATATTTCAGACCGGGCAATGATGATTACGATGTGGTGGAGCGCTGGATGAATCAGGAAAAGAGCCGCCGCAGGGCTATTTCTCACAACATACAAGCGGCGCGCGATTATCTTGGCCTGTGATAGCCCTGTGAGCCCCATACAGGCGCGAAAATATAGAAGGGGTATAAATATAGCAAGGAGTGATTTATATGGCTAAAAATAGCTTTGTTTTATACAGCGATTACGAACAGCATATAAAGCTATTGTCTAACGAACAGGCAGGCATACTGCTGAAGAATATTTTTGCATATGTAGGAGACGCCGATTTAGTTGAGATGGACGCGACGACCGCAATGGCATTTTCATTCATAAAAGCGAATTTAGACAGAGATTTTGGCAGGTATGACGAGGTGATTGAGAAACGCAGAGAAGCGGGAAAAAAAGGTGGAAGGCCAGCGAAAGCAAATGCTTTTTCTGAAAAGCAAACAAAAGCAAATGCTTTTTCTGAAAAGCAAACAAAAGCAAAAAAAGCTGTTACTGATACTGTTACTGATACTGTTACTGTTAATGATATAGATATATATAATGTCGGGCAACCCGACGACACTTTTTCAGAAAAACGCAAAAAAATCGTGGATTACCTTAACGAAAAAGCCGGAACGCACTTCTCTTACACAACCAATAAGACTCGTCGGTGTATACGAGCGAGATTGAATGAAGGTTTCACGGTTGAGGACTTCAAAAAGGTTATTGATAAAAAGGTCGCTGAATGGACCGGAACTGAATGGCAGCAGTACTTACGGCCTGAGACTTTATTCGGCACGAAGTTTGAAGGCTACTTGAACAGCTTGGTTAGTAAACCGAAGAAACCGAGCGGTGGTAATGCAGGAGCATTTAGCAATTACAAGCAGAGTGACATAGATTTTGATGCGCTTAGTAAAAAAGTCTTTGTGAATTAGGAGGGGTGAATGGAATTTACACTTGATGATTTTGGAGCGATTGCACGAGCCGAGCGTAAGAAACGGAACTTAACTGTCAAGACGGTGGCCAGCGATGTAGGCTACACAGAGCAGGCTATATACAGACTTGAGCGTGGGGAATTGAGAGCAAGCATAGATTTTGCAAGTAATTTATTGAACTATTACGGCTATGAGATGAAGCTGGTGGCCGTAAAGAAGGGAGAAATCAATGACTGAAGAAAACAAAAGGTCAGTGCGTGAGGAAATCGCGAAGGACAGAAATTGGATTGTTGTTGATGGGATATTAGGAGAGCCTGTCAGCGCACTTGTATGGGACAAGGAAGTGGAGATTATTTATGAGGATATGGACGGACACCCAAAAAAGTGTCGCGCAATATATAACTATGTTGCATTCAGCAGGAGCTATTTTAGAGCGACCACCGGCCCGGCAAAGGGAAACAGAATGTGTGGTGTCATAGCATATAGACCAATCAGGGAGGACGATTAATGAATTACAGCGAGTTGGGACCGTGGATAAGGGATGAAAGAAAGAGGCAAAACTTAAAGCAGGGCGAGTTGGCCCGTATGGCCGGATATACAGATAATCACCTGCGCCGGATTGAGAAGGGCAGAGATATGCCCACATTGCAGACCGCAGAGAATATGCTGACTGTGCTTGGGTATCAGCTGGAAATATCGATTAAGAAGATTGGAGGGCAGGCATGAGCATAAAACCGATTGATGCAATTCCCACCGGAACGCATAAGCAAAGTGCAAGGGATATGATTAGAGCCGATATATGTGAGGCGATTAGCAAAGGCATAAGGCTTTTTGAATTTGATGGAGATTATAATTACAAAACCTTAGGCGGCAATGTTGCTGATATCATCAAGGAAATAAAGCGCAAGGAAATATGCCGGATACAGAGTAAATTTCGGGAGGAGTTCTATTCCGATGACGAGAAGAATATAAAAGGTTTTCATACCTTCTTCAAGTCGGCATATGAATATAAAAATTACTGGATTACCGTCAAGACCACAAGGGGAGATGAACACAGAAGGGTATTCTGCGAGTTAGGTGATTCTAAAAGTTTTGAGAGCCAGGTAATTGAGGATTGTAAGCAAGCATTAGCAGAAGCAAGAGCCGAGCATAAGATTGTTGATGGGAAATGGAGGCGGATACGATGAAGATGCAGAAGTGGGATAGTGGTAATTGGTTCAGATATAAACTATTTCAAAATGTAATAAAGCAGATTAAGGAGTAGAACGCACGAAAACGCACGATAAACGCACGATAAACGCACTCGTGCGTTTGAAGGAGAAGAAGAATGATCATAGTAGGATACCAAGAATGAGGTTAACTAATTTAGATGAATGTAATAGAGAATTATTTTATAAACAGATGGGTGGTAAGGATACTCTTATTACAGTTGAAAGTGCTTTTAATATGCTTATGTCATTGCCTACTGTAAATGTTACAGAAATTGTAGATGGTTTGGTGGCAGAATGTGAACGATTTAAGAATCAATACAAGACTTTTTATTTTCAAGATTTAGTAGATATTTCGAGGAAAATGAAGGAGCAGAAGAATGAGAACACTAATTGAGATTATTGTTGGGGTTGTGATTTTTATGCTTGGAGCGACCTTAGGGATGATGGTCACTTGCTTGGTAATAGCCAGCAAGGACGGAAAGGATGAATGAATGAGGATATATATTAGCGGGCCGATTACAGGAACAGATGATTATTATGAAAGATTTATGAATGCAAAGATGGAGATAAAGGAATCTGGGAACGAGGCGATTAACCCGGCACCACTTGGGTATGTACTCCCGGAGTCATCATCCCACGCAGATTTTATGAAGTTATGCCTACCACTTGTAGAAATGGCAGATTGCATCTATATGCTCAGAGGGTGGCAGCAGAGCTTGGGAGCAAGGGCAGAAATGGAGTGCGCGATTAGCCACGGCAAGACGATCATTTTTGAACAGTGAGGTAATCATGCGGATAAGAAATAAGGGTTATGCAGACTATGGTTTCAAACCCGGAGAGGAGAAAGAGCTCTTGCGTTACTGCAGGAGCTCGGACTTCTCACAGGGAGGTATGCTTCTTAAATGCGCTTTAATGGCGAGACCGTATTTGGCGGCAGATATATATGACTCGATAGTAAACGGAGTGTCATATGACCGGATTGTTATGCACAAGGAATTGTATGTGAGGAAAGAGGATTTTTACGCATACAGAAGGAAGTGCCTGGGCCTCTTTAGAGAAATGTGCATACAAATAAAAGACGACGATAATTTACAATTAGACGTGGAGGGCACGCATGGAAAATTTAAAAGTTGAGTATTTGAACATAGACGAATTGAAGCCTTATGAGAAGAACGCAAAGCTGCATCCTAAAGAGCAGGTTAAGCAGATTAAGGAATCAATAAAGCAGTTCGGAATGGATGATCCGATTGCAGTATGGGGTGAGGAAAACTTGATTGTAGAAGGCCACGGACGCTTAATGGCCTGCAAGGAGCTCGGATATACAGAGGTGCCTATTATACGCCTGGACCACTTAACCGAGGAACAGCGCAAGGCATACACCCTGGTGCACAACAAAACCACAATGAACTCTGATTTTGATATCGACCTATTGAATTTGGAATTAGAGAGCATTGTCGATATCGATATGGAGGACTTCGGCTTTGATTTAGGGGAAGAATTCAACGATGAAGTAGAGGACGACGGATGGGACGCACCGTTACCGGAAGAACCCAAGAGCGTGAGGGGAGATTTGTGGAAGCTTGGCCGACATAGACTTCTGTGTGGCGACTCCACTTCGTTTGAGGATGTTGCGACTCTTATGGACGGCGAGCTGGCAGACCTGCTTATAACCGATCCACCGTATAATGTAGATTACACAGGAAAGACTAAAGACGCACTCAAAATAGAAAATGACAAAATGGATAACGACAGCTTCAGGCAATTCTTGAGAGATGCGTATAGTACGGCCGACAGCGTGATGCGTCCGGGTGCCTGCTTTTATATATGGCACGCCGATAGTGAGGGATATAACTTCCGAGGCGCTTGCGCTGATATAGGCTGGAAGGTTCGCCAGTGCCTTATCTGGCAGAAAAACAGCATGGTTCTTGGCCGCCAGGATTACCAGTGGCAACACGAGCCTTGCCAGCCTGCGGGGACTATGGTGTGGACGCCAAACGGCAAAGTTCCAATCGAGGAATTAAAAGATGGGGACCGTGTTATCTCCTATGACTCAGCAGGAAGCGCCGTGAGGGGATACAAAGACGGTTACGAGATAAAAACCGCAAGTAGGCATTACAATGGCCTTATGTACGGAATCCACGCTGGTGGCAAAATGACAAGAGCAACGGATAACCACCAGTTTTCAGTAAGATTTAATCCTGAAACATCAGAGGTATATTCAACTTACTTGATGAGAAAAGGCGACCGTTGGAGAGTTGGAATCACCAAGACCTACGACGCGAGAGGATTTGGCCTTAAGCATAGAGTGGCACAGAAAAGCGCTGAAGAAGCATGGATTATATGCACATATAAATCTATGGCCGACGCGCAGATGGGTGGGCGGCTTTTGGCTTGCAAGTATGGCATACCTTACACCCACTGGGAAATGCGCGAGCCGAATGATAACTATAATCATCGCACAAAAGAGCAGATCGACTGGCTTTATTCAAATCTGGATGCAGAGCAGATGCGTGCAAGTGCTATTAGACTTTTACATGATGCGGGACGTTCTGAAAAATATCCACTTGTTTCTGAGGCGAACAAACAAGAGAAGTTTAGCAGAATTGTTACAGCAAAAATAAATGCATGCAATCTTATCCCCGGATTAATGGAAGTGCCGGTTGCTTTTGAGAAGTACGAAGGCACAAAAACATTCGAGTGGGCGACAATAGAGGCAATAACCACAGAGCAGTTTGACGGCACCGTATATTCACTGGCTGTGGATAAGTATGAGCATTATATTTCCGACGGGATAGTAACTCATAACTGCTTGTATGGTTGGAAGGACGGAAGCGGCCATTTATGGAACAGCGACCGCAAGCAGACCACTCTTTTGGAATTTAAGAGACCGACCGTATCAAAGCTGCACCCGACTATGAAGCCGATTCCACTTTTCGATTATCAGATAAAGAACAGCGCAAAGCCCGGTGACAAGGTTCTGGACCTCTTCAACGGTTCTGGAACAACAATCATGGCCTGTGAACAGAACGGCAGATGCGGCTATGGAATGGAACTCGATCCGAGATACGTAGACGCAACCGTTATGAGATATGCGGACCTGGCCGGAACCAGCGAGATATATCTTATCAGGGACGGAGAGAAGGTTCCCTTCGCTGAGACCGAGCTTTGTGAGGTATACAATGCAAATACTGCAGAAAAAGCTGAGTGAAATCAAACCATACAAGAATAATCCACGCAAAAACAAGGAAGCGGTGCCAAAGGTGGCCGCTTCCATTCGTGAATTTGGCTTTAGAAGCCCGATTATCGTGGACAAAGATATGGTTATTATATGCGGCCATACGCGATATGCGGCAGCAAAGAGCCTGGGACTTAAAACAGTGCCGGTGGAAGTAGCCGATGACCTTACCGAAGAACAGGTGAGGGCGTATAGATTAGCAGATAACAAAGTGTCAGAGGCCGCCGAGTGGGATATAGACCTGCTCAACTTAGAAATGGACGCCATTGACGGGCTGGATTTGGGCGAATTTGGCTTTGATTTATCCTTAGACGAAGAAGAACCCAAGCAAAAAGAAAAAGAGCCTGATTGGGGCTATTACGGCGACACAAAAGAACGTGATTTCAGAGCTATGAAGCTCGATTATTTAAACGATCGTGTCACACCTAAGTGGCAGATGCCTGTAGTGAGGGCAACTCACCATTATCCGACGGACCTTTTAGAGTTTGCGAAGATGCTTAGGAGTGAAAAATACGACTGCGGCATACATTTCTACGAGTTCGATTACCAATTCGAGCGAATTTGGACGCAGCCGGAAGTATACATGGATAAATTAGCGAAGTTTGACTGTTGTTTGACACCGGATTTCTCTATGTACACCGAAATGCATATGCCGATGATGTTGTGGAATTGCTACAGAGGAAAATTAATCGGACAAATTATGCAGGATCATGGTATAACAGTCATTCCTACGTTGACATGGTGCGGCCCTGAGACCTTTGAATGGTGCTTTGACGGGCTGGAACCTGGCGGAGTGTACTCCGTATCGACTGTGGGTGTGAAGAAAAGCGAAGCGTCCAGAGGTATATGGCACGACGGAATGTGTGAGGCCATAAGGCAATTACAGCCGGAAGGGCTGGTTATCTATGGCGGCGACAACGGTTTCGATTATGGAAATATAAAAACGGTGTTTATTGGCAACAAAAACACGGAGGGATATAAGTAATGGGCAGCAGAAGACAGAGTGCCGGGAGGCAAGATCACGGGCAAACAGGACCGGGAGCTGTAAACCGTCATGGTTATGCGGATGATGAAGGCAGAAAAGCTCAGCTCGGAAAAGAAACCGGGCTTGCTGGTAAGGAACTGGACCGAGCATACGAACTACTGAGCCATTTTGATGGCGACGCGTATAAGGATTACACAAAAGGTGGTGCGTCCAAACAACGCGAGCTTGATGAGGTGATAGATAAAATGGTTAAGTATCACGGGACTGTTTATAGAGGAATGGCTCTTACACCTGGCCAGCTTGCTGCGTATAAGCCCGGTGCGGAGATAGATTTAAAACATGTGACCAGCTTTAGCTCAGAACTTGAACCGGCCGCTAAATGGGCCGATGTGCGCGTTTATAACCATAAAAAGGACAAAGGCTTCTCTTCGAAGATAAATCCTGTCGTATTGGTAGTCCCAAACGCCAAAAACGGTGCAAGAGCGCGCTATATAGGCTGGGAGCAAGAGCACGAAGTGCTGTATAAATCCACCGAGAAAATGCGAGTGGAGCGAAAAGAGGTCAAGAACGGTGTTACATATGTTTATATGACTGAAATCAAAAAGAAAAAGTAACTTGATTAATGCATAAAACAGAGTGATGGATATTAAAAACCTATAAGGAGGTACACATTGTGGGATCAAGAGGACAAGGCGCCGGAGGTGGTCGCAATATTACCATTGATGGGCTTAGAGAAAGAGCAAACCAGCAGAGAGTAGATGCGGCGGCAGAATTACAGCGTGCTGAGCGTGAGGGATTGGATAGAATGGAAACCAATGCTGACCTTTTATATGGTCGTGCGAGTATGACTACACAAGCCGCTGATGAGTTGGAGGACGCAATCGGCACCAGCGAAAGCATAAAAAGACTTTATAGCAAGTCAGCTTTTTCTGGAAGCAAGTGGCAGGACGGTGGTTTGCACGAGCCGAGCGAAGGCGAATTTAGCAGCTATCGTGGATTTAAGTATGGACAAAATGGACGGAATTCAGTCACTGTTGTTGCGTATGAAGGACGGCATTTAGGATTTGCCACCGGTACAGATACTCCGTATGTAGTAACCCAGTTTACGAATGGTGCAACCGGTAAAACATCAGTTTATGCGACGCAGGCCGAGGCAGATAGAGCCGCAAAGGCATTTTTGAAAAAAGGCAAGAAGAAGTGAGATAAGTAAATGGGCAGCAGAGGTGCATCAGCAGGGATAGCGGATAACGGGAAACGATACGGAACGGAATTTGTAGCGAAGGCACAATTTGGCGAAATAAAGCTACTTAGGTGGCGCCTTTTGTTTTAAAACTAAAAAGCCAGTCGCAAGAACGCGGCTGGCTGATACTTACTCATTTATCACTAAGTACTTACCGATGAGCGAGGGAAGGGATATTTGCTGATTAAGGATTGATTCATAAGTCATAAGACCATCTAATACTCCATATATGGTTACAATATCGTCTTCAAGTATGCGAGGATCATCGGGGTTCTTGGTATAGGTAACAAAAATGGTGTCGTCATAATACTGGTATGATTCGCCTTTTAGTGTAATGTCCACTCGCAATTTATAATCGTTGCCATTTTCAATAACCTGTATTACTTCACCTGTAACAACGGCAAGGTTACCTTTTACAGATTCGGGATTGCGGGCCATCTGCTCGTATGTATATGGGACGCAGTTCTCTACCAGGTAATCAATATCTTCTTCAATTGGGAGCTCCTCGGAGGATATAACGGCATCGCACGAAGAACAACGCGTAACCATATAGTGGCCTTCTTTGATTGAATCACCAGGGGAATGCGGACCATATTCTTCCTCGCGAAATTGAGTTTCACCGCATCTCCCACATTTATACACTTTCCCACCCTTCTCTGTACAAGTGCCCTTTATCGTTTCGACAGGGCTGGCAGACCAATCATGGCCCAGATCATGAATGACTATTTTGCCGCATTTAGAACAGCGACAGGGTTCTGTACATGTTGGTAGATCGTCTGAAACATGAAAACAGCATCCAGTGAGGCAAGCGCAAGCCAAAACCAGTGCAATAAATAATCTTTTTTTCATAAGCAGCTCCTTTCTTGGTTCATTGTATTTCGATAATAAAACTGTGGAAAATAAAAGTCAATTTTATTGTGCTGAGAATGTGGAAATAAAGCCAGCTATAACGCTTTAATTAACTGGATTAAGTATGCCACCAGAGGTATTCTATCATCACACCGAAGGAGGGTGGCATTATGACAAGATTCGAGAAGGATGTAATCGAGATTGAGGAAGGAAACGAAATCGAAGTGATGAAGAGAAGAAAATCAGAACTCGAAGAGCTTTATAAGAAAGGCAGATGCGAGAAGAACGCATTTAGAAGGCAGTGCATCGCACAGGAATATAACAGGAAACTCGAAGAGTACAATGCACTTGATGCAATGATGTGAATGAGGCAATTATGAATGATAAGGAAACCGATGCTCTTTTAGACGAAATAGCCCAGGCAGAGGCTGAAATGAAAATATTAATGGGAAGTATGACTGAGGAAGAGAAAAGGTCATTACTTACCGGTATGGACGATGAATACTACGAAAGGTGGAACTGAGAATGGAATGCGCGAAGGCGAACAACCCGGAGATGAATTGGGAAGAGTACGAGACGGAAGGTTATCAGGCCATGCATAAGAGGTATGGCAAACTACTCGATGCGATTGGGAGCGTAAGATTATTGGCGCTCCCGGATGATGTAAAGCTTGCACTACAGAGGGAGCGCGTATTAGCCCGCAAGGTTGAAATGTTAGAGCTGGTGGCTAAACACTACGAACTGAAAGTATAAACGCCTATATGCGGCGCACAGGGGCCCTACGGGGCCTCTTTTATTGTGCATACAACGATTATGCCGGCTTATGGTACGATTAAACCATGTCAAAGAAGGAACTCACAGAGGCACAAAAAAGGAACCTGGCGAAAGGGAAAAGGTTTTCGAGCAGCGACGGTTCAGCGTCGGAGAATGGTAGAAAGGGCTCATATGCTCGCTCAGAGGCTATTAAGCGCAAGAAAAGCCTGTCAGCGCTCACTGCGGCTATGCTAAACGCGAACCTTACCGGGGATAATAAAGAAAAACTAAAAGCACAATTTGGTATAGAGGACGACGATGTAACCTATTCAAGCGCAATAGTGGCTAAGCAAATCAGCGAAGCTATGAAGGGCGACGCGAGAGCTTTCTCGAATGTATCTTCGCTTCTACAACGAGAGGAAGAAAAGCAAGAGCAGGAGGAGAAAGAGCGCCTTGCCCGAATGCATGAGATATATCATATGGACCTTGATATGGTTCCGGATGCATTCCACTCAACAATACGCGACATCCGGCGGGAAAGGCACCGGGAATATGTATTTAAGGGTGGCCGAGGTAGCACAAAATCGTCTACTATCGCACAGACCATTGTTGAGCTGCTCAAGAATAACCACGACATACACGCGCTTGCTTGTCGTAAGGTCGGCAATACAATCAAGGATTCCGTGTATGCTAAGATAAAGTGGGCTATTGCCAAGCAACACTTAGAAGCAGACTTTGAGTATTTCAAATCGCCGGTTGAGATTGTTTTAACGGCTACAAAGCAAAGGATATACTTCCGTGGCGCTGATGAGCCGGAGAAGATAAAGTCTATTACACCTGAGTTTGGGTATATTGGTGTTCTTTGGTTGGAGGAGCTTGACCAGTTCGCTGGGCCCGAAGAAGTCAGAAACATAGAGCAGTCTGCTATTCGAGGCGGTGATAAAGCGTGGATATTTAAGTCATTCAACCCGCCCAAAACAAAGTCAAACTGGGCTAATAAATATATATTAGTGCCCAAGCCGAGCCGTGTGGTTCATCATTCGACCTATATGGATGTCGAGGAGGACTGGCTTGGACGACCGTTTATTGAAGAAGCTGAGCACCTAAAGGAAGTAAATCCGCCAGCCTATGAGCACGAGTATATAGGCGTGCCAAATGGCGAAGGCGGAACTGTATTTGATAA
Organism: Lachnospiraceae bacterium; assembly: GCA_045642625.1. GTDB lineage: Bacteria > Bacillota > Clostridia > Lachnospirales > Lachnospiraceae > UBA1258. The sequence continues at coordinate 19,872 of JAZUJC010000289.1, read as the reverse complement.
TATTATCATCCGCACTATCACAGATGAGGAAGTGGCCGAATTTGACCACATATTCCAGGGTGTTGACTGGGGCCTTAACCCCGATCCGTTTGCATTTGTAAGATTGCATTATGACGCCGAGCGAGAAGAGATATATTTCCTTGATGAGATATATCAGCGACACCTATTCAACGATGACAGCGCGCAGATGATAATTGACCGGGGCTATGATGACTTCCCTATGACCTGCGACTCAGCCGAGAAGAAGTCGGTGGCCGATTTCAGGACAATGGGGCTTAATGCAACGGGAGCCGCAAAGGGGCCAGGCTCGGTTGAATACGGAATGAAGTGGCTTATGCACAGGAAGATTATCATTGATCCGGCAAGAACGCCGGAGATATATCGCGAGTTTGTTAATTATGAGTACGACCGCGACAGACAAGGCAATGTAATTAGTGGTTACCCGGACCGCGACAACCATACAATAGACGCGACCAGGTATGCCCTGGAAAGATACTGCAACAGGAGAGACACAAGCGCATAATGGGAATTATTCAGAATATAAGAAGGTGGATTGGCATGTTATTTAGCGGTAAAGCAAAAGACGACTTCAATGTAAAAAGCATTACTTCATCCCAGCTTGAGGCATTTCTTAATAGATGTACTCAGGTATACGAAGGACACCCGGATTGGTTGTCAGAGGGGGAGAATATAAAAACTGTAAACTTTGCCAAGTCTATATGTGAGGAAACGGCAAGGCTGGCCACACTTGCAATTGGCATTAAGATAGACGGAAGCGCTCGCGCAGATTGGCTACAGGAACAGATAGATTCTGTATATTTCAAGCTCACTGATTGGGTGGAGTTTGCGTGTGCATATGGAACCGTTGTTCTTAAGCCTAACGGTGGCTCAGTAACTGTTGTACTGCCTAATCGTTACATGGTAACCGCGCAGAAAGCTGGCAAGGTAACGGGAATGGTATTTGTTGACAGCGCCGTATCGGACGACGTTAAAACCTATTACACCCGTCTGGAATATCACAGATTCTTAAAGAACGGTTTATATTGCATTACAAATAAGTGCTATAAGGGTGCGACAGAAAATGATATCTCCAAGCCCGTGACAATAGAGAAAACACCGTGGGCGCATATACAGGAAGAGGTATTCGTTGAGGGCTTAGATAAGCCGCTTTATGCCGTACTTCGTATGCCGGGCACCAATACTATCGACAACGACAGCCCTCTTGGAATGCCAGTGTTCGCTAATGCATTGGAGGAACTTGCTGACCTTGATATAGCTTACAGCCGCAATTCAGAGGAGATATACGACTCTGGCCGTATCGTCCTTATGGATTCCGATAAACTAATCCCTATGAAGGGCATCAATACCACGAGCAACGCAGACAATCAGAAGCGCGTGCGCTCTGTAATGGAGCTTCCTAAGTATGTCAGAAATGTAACCGGCAATGCTGCAGCAGGAAATGAAATCTATCACGAAATCAATCCTGCTCTTAACACAGCAATGCGCCGTGAGGGCATAAACTACTATTTGAGCCAGATTGGATATAAGTGTGGCTTCTCTAACGGATATATGGTATTTGACCAGCACACCGGAATGGCAACCGCAACACAGGTCGAGTCAGAAGATAGACGAACCATCCAGCGCATCAAGGCTATTAGAGACCAGCTTGAAAGCGCTCTTGATGATTTGATTTATGCAATCGACATTTTTGCCAGCCTATATGACCAGGCGCCGCTTGGCGAGTATGAGGTGACTTATGATTTCGGAGATATTACCTATGATAGAGAAGCCGACCGACTTCGCTATTTGCAGTATGCCAACATGGGCGTTGTTCCTAAGTGGTTAATACTTGCAAAGTTTGAGGGAATGAGCGAAGATGAAGCCAAAAAGCTCGTGGAAGAGGCAAAGACCTCAAATATGGAACCCGGCTTGTTTGGAGCAGAATGATAAAAATTGATTTAACAGGGAAAGTATACGGGGATTTGAAAGTGCTTAGAATAGCGGTGGATGAACCCGGAAAAAAGAAGAAGTGGTTATGTGAATGCAAGTGCGGAGCGCTGGTAGAAGTAGCAGGCTCCAATCTTGTGTCAGGTCACACTACTGCGTGCAAGCAATGTGGCTTGAAAAAGACTGCTGCTAAAAGAACCATTCGCGTTCGCGGAACAGAGAAACTTTATCAAGTATGGAACACAATGCGAAACCGATGCAGCAATCCGAACACCAAGTCATATTCTGATTATGGAGCAAGAGGGGTTAAGGTATGCCATGAATGGGGAAACTCAAAGGCATTCATACAATGGGCACTGGATCACGGATACAAACCTGGTCTTGAAATAGACCGAATAGACACCAATGGTGATTATTGCCCGGAAAACTGCAGGTGGATTCCACGTATAGTCAATGCCAACAATAAACGGAGCAATGTTATTATTGAGTATAACGGCGAGACGCATACTGCGGCGGAATGGGCTCGAATACTTAATGTTAACTATAAAAACCTTATGCGCAATTTGAGCAAGGGTGATTCATTTGAGGAAGCGGTGCGACGGATACGTGAGAATGATAGGTCGCACCGAAGGAAAAGTAATGTGGATTAAATACAACCCAAATCCCAAAAAGAAAAATGTTGAGGACTGTGCCATACGCGCACTCTGCAAGGCACTAAATGCCGAATGGGACGAGGTATATGCCCGTGTGTCGGTCTATGGCTATATGCTAAAGGATATGGCCCACGGAAATGCCGTGTGGGGCTCATACTTACGCAAGCAGGGCTTCAAACGGTATATAGTAGACGACCACGGAATCGACTTTTACACGGTCGCCATGTTCTGCCGTGATCATCCCGCAGGAACATACATTGTAGGATGTGAGGGACATGTAGTATGTGTCGAGGACGGCAATTACTATGACGCGTGGGACAGTGGCGACGAGATTGCATTGTACTTCTGGAAGGAAGCGTGATAAATGAGCAAGCAGGTGCCGTGGAACAAGATAATATTAGAGGAATTTATACGCATCGGTGGGCTTACTCAGGTCGAAGAAGAAGTCATGCGGACAAGGGTGGCTGGATGGACGCGGGTGGAACAATCCATGAAGCTTGGCTTGTCGCTTGCTACCATAGACCGATGTATTAAACGGTTGAAGGTCAAGTACGATAACGCGCAGATATATAGCCTTATACTCCCACCCCGGAAAGAGAGCGCTGAAGAGACATATATGGATTGCGTTGATAAAATGTGATAGTAATGTGACAGTTTTTTGAGAGTTAAACGAGAGTTTAGCTCTCTTTTTTTATGGGAAAATATAACCACAAAGGAGGGCATACAATGAATTACTTTCCACAGAACATGAATACAAATAGTAATTATTTCGGAAGCTACACCCCGACTTATCCACAACCAAGTTATCCACAACCTTCTCAGAATAGTGGATTGATATGGGTGCAGGGAGAAGCCGGTGCGAAGTCGTATTTGGTAGCACCAAACAGTACGGTTATGCTTATGGACTCAGAGGGCAGCAGATTTTATATTAAGTCGACCGATGGTTCCGGTATGCCTACACTCAAGACCTATGTATATCACCAGGAAGGCGCCACGGCCGCGCCTATGGCCTCAAACAGCCCCGATAAAGAGGAAATGGTAGATTTTATCAAGCGCGACGAGTTTTCGGCTCTGACAGCCAAGATTGAAGAACTTGAAAAGCGCGTGGCAGAGGAAGCTAAAAAGGCTGAGCGCCTTGCAAAAATAAAGAAGGCGGTGGCTGACGATGAATAATCCATTGATGATATTGGGACAAATTAACGACTTTGCCCATAGATATAAAGGCAACCCGGAGGAAGAAGCGCGAAAAGCGATCCAGAACTTAGGGCTAAGCCAGCAGGACTTAAATGCATTACAAATGAAGGCGAATGAGCTTTATAGCTTCGCAAAGCAAATGGGATTAATGAAGTAAAATAGTGCGCGCTATTTATACCGGCACACATAGAGTGTGTCGCTAACCTTAAAAAATTAAAGGAGGAATCTATTATGACAATGGATGGAATGACACCCGCCGACCTTGCGGCCGTAACGGGTAACAATGACGGATTTGGCGGCAACGGAAGCGGATGGTGGGTAATCTTGCTGTTCCTTATTCTCGGACGCGGCTGGGGAGGCTACGGCGACAATGGTGGAAGCGGGAGTTCTGTAAAGGACGCTTATACCTTATCAAGCGACTTCGCAACCATACAGCGCCAGCTCTCAGACGGCTTCGGAGCTCTTGAGTCAAAGGGTGACGCAATCAACAACGGCCTGTGCTCAGGCTTCTATGAGAACGCTCGCATCAGCGACGGAATCAATACCAACATCCTGACTAACTCAAATGCTATTCAGGTGGCCGCTATGCAGGGCTTTAATGCTTTACAGAGCCAGCTCGCTCAGTGTTGCTGCGATAACAAGGCTGCTATTGCCGATGTTAAGTATGCAGACGCCATGAACACCAATACTATTACCAATGCGGTGAACACCGGTTTCTGCCAGACCAACTTCAATGCGCAGAACAACACCCGCGACATCGTGGATTCACAGAATGCAGGCTTCCAGGCTATTATGGCTCGCATTGACAGCCTTGAGAGAAACAGAAAAGACGAGAAGATCGCAGAGCAGGCTCAGCAGATCAATGCTTTGCAGCTTGCGGCTTCACAGGCAGCTCAGAACAACTATCTGGTTAATACATTGACCTCACAGATTGCACCCAGACCTGTGCCTGCCTTTACAGTCAACCCGCCTTACCAGTACACAGGATGTGGATGTAATTGCAACTGCGGATGCAACTAAGGAGGTGAGCCTATGATAGAACTCACTTACAACGGTGCGGCTCAGACGATTGCCGCGAATGGTAGAGTGCCATTCAACATGGCCCATCAGAGCTGTGAGTGCTTTGAGAAGTGGAGACCGGGAACCTCGTCAATTATCTTAAAGAAACCTGGCCGTTACCTTATAACCGCATCGGCTAACATTGCTGCCGTTGCTACAGCCGGTGGCGCCGTTTCAATCGGTATTGCGGTCGGCGGTGAGGTAATCGACAGCTCAATCATGACAATTACACCCGGCGCAGGTGGACAGTACTTCAATGTTTCTGCACCTGTATATGTGGATGTATATCCTGGTTGTTGCGAGCGCATTTCGTTAGTGAATGCAGGCACCGCACAGCTTTTGGTAGACAATCAGAACCTGATTGCAGTAAGGGAAGGAGGTGTGTGCCATGCATAATATGGAACGCATGTGCGAAATGGTAGAAGCTGAAATCGGCAAAATCGCAGAGAAGGGCCTTACTGCAAACAACATCGAGCTTGCTTATAAGCTTGTTGACATGTATAAGGACCTCAAAGAAAGCGGATGCATGGAGGACGAATATAGTGGACGCGGTCGTCACTATGTTCGTGGGCATTATAGCATGGGTGATGGACGCTACAGTATGAGCGATGGCCGTATGGCGGACCGCTACGGGGACGATTATAGCGGCGCAGGCCATTATGACTCAAGGTATAGTGGCGCCAACCGTAACCTTGACGAGTATCTGTCCGATTATATGGGACAGCTCGAAGGTATGATGCGTGACGCAAATCCGGACGAGCGCGAGACCATTAAGCGCTATATCAACAAAATCAAGGCTATGTAAGCCTGCGGGGCCTCGGAAACGGGGCCCTTTTAATGTGCATACAACTTTTTATGTAAACTTTGATAAACTTAAACTTGTGGATAAAGAGAAAAAGATAAAAATCAATGCTTATGGCTACATATTATGCCCGACATGCGGCGAGAAAACGAAGGTTAAAGTTAACCCGGACACCGTCCTTTTGCGTTTCCCTCTATACTGTCAGCATTGCCATAGTGAAGTCATCATTAACTACAAAGACCATTGATAAAAACTCCTTTCAGCGACAGGACTGCAATCCTGTCGTCTCGGCATTTAGTTTAGTGGTAAAACAGCGAGCTAAGGAACAGAAACAGCCTTAAAAAAGGTTAAGCCTGTGGCGAGAATGCGAGAGCTTAGCAGTCGGAGGTCCGATTCCTCCAAAGCCGACTGGCTGGCGAGCCTAAAACGCAAAACCGTGGTGGACGGTTACACACCTATAAATAACCTAATACGGAGGGCTTACAATGAAAACAGCAGAACTTAAGGAACATGGCCTTACAGACGAGCAGATCGCATTTGTTATGGCCGAGAATGGTAAGGATGTCGCAAAACTACAGAAGTCAGTCGAGGACATTACTGCCGACCGCGATAAATTTAAGAAACAGGCCGAAGATGCAACTAAGGCTCTTGAGGGCTTCGATGGCGTCAATGTGGAAGCGTTAAAGGCTGACATAGAGAAGTTTAAGAAGCAGGCTGAGGATGCTGAGAAGGATTATGCCGATAAAATCTATAAGCGCGATTACGATGATGCGTTGCGTGCCGCATTAGACGGAATTGAGTTTACAAGTGAAGCGGCCAAGAAATCTGTCGCGCACGAAATCCGCGAAGCCGGGCTTAAGTTAAAGGATGGAAAAATCCTCGGACTTAACGACTTGGTAGAGCAGATTAAGACTGCTGATAAGAGTGCATTTGTAGACAAGGCCCAGCAGAATCTTGAAAATAACAAACCCAAGTTTACCGACGCTCCGAACAAATCCGGAGGTGGTAACACTATTACTAAGGAGAGCATTATGGCTATAAAAGACCGTGGCGAGCGCCGCAAGGCAATGGCCGAGAATATGGCTCTCTTTGAAAACGGAGGAAACTAAAAATGGCAGCAGAGACTAATCTTATTAAGTCAGAAGACCTTGTTCGCGTAAGAGAGCGCGACTTCGTTGAACTTTTCAGCGAGTCAATCAAGAAGCTCACAGAGGCTCTTGGTGTTACAAGAAAGATTGCAAAGGAGGCTGGTTATACTCTTAAGTCATACAAGGCAACCGGCACTCTCCAGAGTGGCGTTGTAGCAGAGGGTGATATCATTCCTCTTTCAAAGTACACCACCACTCCTGTAACCTATAAGGAGATCACTCTTAAGAAGTGGAGAAAGTCAACTTCCGCAGAGGCAATCATCGAGAAGGGTTATGACCAGGCAGTGGACATGACCACTGACAGAATGCTTAAGGATGTTCAGAAGGGAATTCGTAAGGACTTCTTTGATTTCCTTGCAACCGGTACTGGTGAGGCAGAAGGTGCAACCTTCCAGGCAGCTCTTGCACAGGCTTGGGGACAGCTCCAGGTACTCTTCGAGGATGATGAGGTTTCGGCAGTATACTTCATGAACCCTCTTGATGTAGCTGATTATCTTGCAACTGCAAACATCAGCACTCAGACCGCTTTTGGTATGACCTACATTGAGAACTTCCTCGGACTCGGAACTGTTCTTCTTAACAGCTCTGTTCCTAAGGGAACCATCTATGCGACCGCACAGGACAACATCGTGCTTTACTATGTACCTGCAAACGGCGCTGATCTTGGTAATGCATTTAGCTTTACCACCGACGCTACTGGTTACATTGGAATCCACGAGACTCCTGATTACGACAGAATGACCGCAAACGACACTGTTGTAAGCGGCATCGAGCTCTTCGCAGAGAGAATCGACGGTGTAGTTGTTGCAAGCATCGCGGGGGAATAAGTAGTGTTAGTCTGACCGCGGCATATTCGCAGAGCGACCTTGAGAAAATGACAATTGCCAATATCAAGGCACTCGCGAGTGAGCTTGGCTACACGATAACCAAATCAACGAAAGCGGACATAATTGAAGAATTCCTGCAACAGCAGGCGTGAGGTAAAGGCTGATGGGTATTCCGGAGAATTACTATCGTGACATGTTTAGCAAGCTGAACATGAACGAGCAGGGCGATGGGTATTCCATCAGCCTTGATTTTTCTAATTTAGGCAGACGAGTAGACTTTGCACAGGACGCGCTTGACGACCAAGTGTGGCTTGATATGCAGACTTATATGCCGTTTATGAATGGACGATTAATTAGCGACACAGGAGCCTTGAATGCCGGCACGCGTGGTGAAGTATATCTTTATCCACCGGAGCTGGAATATGGACATTATCAGTATGAGGGCGTGGTATATGAAGATCCGGTATATCATGTCGGAGGCTTCTATAACGCCGCAACCAATACATGGTGGTCAAGGCCCGGTGTGGCTAAGGTTAAGAGCGACCGACCGCTGAAATACAAAAAAGAAACCGCGCAGGCTCATTGGGGACAAGTAGCGCGACAGAACCACGAGACCGAGTGGGTTAATTTGGTAAGGAGAGCATTGGAGTGACACCTAATAAGCTGGACGAGTTAACTGTATTAACCGATGCAAGGGCGGCAACCTTTGACGCATATATTATTGCAAGGATTGTGAAGCGCCTAATGGACTTTTTAAGAGCGCATCCGGAGCAACCGCTTGCACTTATACCGGCATCAATCAACGATGTTCACCGACTTATTCAGCGCGGAATGATTGCAGAGGAAGTACAGTTAGCGGTTCAGGAGCAACTTCCCGGATTACAACAGGAAATAGCGAATGCTTTTTATGATGCCGCAGACGAGATTGCTAAGGATTACATTGCCGATGCACTTATGGATACCACGGAGTTTGTGGATAAGGGAATCGAAGAAGCAACCGGGCTTACTATCGAGGACATTCAGCGTGAGGTACACAGAGAGCGCGTTGAGGAAGGTGTGGAGTCGCCTGACACCGTAAATAGACTTGAAGAATTAGTAAAGGAAATTGAACGGCGCCAAGAAGAACGCACAAAAGAGGACGAGGATAGCGTTGGAAGAACTCCGGAACCGCCACAGGCCCCACCTACAGCCCCAAACAGGCCTGAAAATACAACACCCGAACAAACACCCAACGAGCCGCCAAAAGAGCCCACAAAGCCCACGGACGGTGGTGACGATTACAATTATCCGGATTTTGTAGAAACCTGCGGATATGGCAATATTCTTGGCATTTGTGGTATAAATTGCAGGCATACCTTTTCTGCTTTTAGGCCCGGCATCAATATAGACCGTGGAACTAATGTGGATTATGAGAAGAACGCTGAAAGATACAAGCTCACGCAAAAACAGAGAGCTATGGAGCGCGAAATCCGCAAGATAGAGCGCCGATTAGCCGCACTTAGGGCATCCGGGGATGATTCCGAAGAGACAAAGGCTAAAATTGACGAATTGGTATCACAAAGGAAGAAACTGGGCGAGCAATACGCAAAGTTTACTCGTGAAAACAATCTCGCAAGTGAGAATTGGCGCTTTGCTATATCTACCGCAACCGGGACGCCCGCATTGGGGCCTGGCGTATTGGCAAGGTCGGCGCTTAATCCAACGGAATTGGAAAAGCTCGACGAAATGTACCGAAGAACCAATGGCGATGTGAGAAATTACTGCAGAACTACTGCACCAGCAACGGAGCAGGCTTTTATTGATGCTTGTGACAATGCATATATAAAGGCTCGCGGTGGCATATCGCTTAACAATGTCATTCTTGAAGCAATCGATGAAGTGGCCAAGCAGGGGGTTACAACGGTCAGCTATGAATCTGGGAGATCAGACCGTATTGAAGTCGCAATAGCAAGGGCGGTGCGTACCGGAATAAACCAAGCAAACGCAGCAATAATTCTTGGCAAGTGCGCCGAGCAGGGCATAAACTATGTGAAGGTTTCAGAGCATATGGGCGCCCGTGTTACTAAGAAAGACGATTATACGAACCACGCGTGGTGGCAGGGTAAAGTATATAAGCTCAACTGGGATAATCCAGCATTGAAGGCATATAGCCCGAAACCGGTCAGTGAAACAAGTGAGCGAAGTTCTATGGCGCCTACACCGAAAAGCAGTGTGGTTTACTTATCCGGTGAAATTGACACTGCTAAATATTCCGAAATTACTCCGAATATGATCTCAAAACGTGTGGTTGCTACTAAGAAGCAGATTGCTCATATTCTTGAAAGACACCCAGAAGTAGGTAACAGCCCCGAGCGCTTTATGATGGACGTTATTAATGAACCGGATTATATATTCCGCGACAAGAAGAACGCGAACACTGCAATGGTTGTCAAGGAGATCGGGGAAGGCCCGAAGAGTCATTTGATTATACTTAAGCTGATGACCGCGGACGGACCGGAAGGTTACGAGAATTCAGTAATAACGAGCTGGGATATATCTGAAAAAAGATTAAATAACTATTTGAAAAACGGTGATTTAGTTTACAGTAAATCAAAATAGTGTTACAATAGTCTTGAACTATAAAAGGTGGAAGATTTCGTTGCACCCACGCACCACTGCATAGGTGGTTAAAAGAGATTCTGTAGCGGCGACGGCAGGTTTATAGTTTGAAAATAAAAAGCGCTTCTTCGGAGGCGCTTTTTGTATGCACTTTTAAGGTGGGACATTGTGTGCCCACCTTTTATTATGCTAATATTAAAATGCACAGAGCCATAGAGCCGGAGTCAACACGCAAGTGTACTCTGGCTTTTTTCTTTTCGCAAAGGAGACCAAATGGCAATCACAACATATGATTTTTATACAAATACATATTATGGAGATGTTATAAGTGAGACGGACTTCCCTAAATGGGAGTCGAAGGCAGCAGACGATTTAGCCTATATCACCAACGGCAATATTACCGATGATGCGCTTGTAACTTACTGCATACAGATACAGAAGGCCGTGTGCGCTCTTGCCGAGATAGAATACCAGCTTGATGTAGCAAACAAGGCTTCAAACGGTGAGTCGTATGGGGCGGTCAGAAGCATTTCGTCCGGTGGAGAAAGCGTGACATTTGATGCCCACGCCAATCTTATCACAACAGTTCTTAGCGACAAGATTGCTCAGGATAGGCTTAAGTTTGACGCGGTAAGACCTTATCTGTTCAATACCGGATTGCTTTTTCAGGGATTGTGAGGGTAATGCAATGAATAACCCTTTTTACACACAGACAATTACGATATTCAATCAGGATGTAGGCGGCATATTAGGCCCGGACAGATGGTATCCGACGGTGCTACATAATGTGCGACTATTAGAGACTAAAGGCGCCAATATAACCGCGTCAGGGCTTGTGGATGCCGACAGCGCAAGATTACATATAAGCACCACAAAACTCGAAAAACCTTATCTTGATCCGGTTAAATGGTCAGAACTTCTCGACAAAACAGATGCCTTTACATTATGCCAGGACCGCGACTTTTTTGTGGTTGGCGACCATTCCGATGTTGATTGCACCGAGAGTAATCTGTACGCACGCATGAAGTCAGAATATGACGGTGTCTATCGAGTGACAAATGTGGATAAGTACACCACATTTTTGCCGCACTTAGAAGTGGGAGGGAGATAGGTAATGGAAGAAGAGAAGCTGAAATATATTGATATGGAAGGAATCAGCGAAGCCATACTGACAATGGTTGCTGGTTACCCGGAACTCCCATTCGTGGCAAACTCCAAAACGGTGCAATGGCAGAGCTTGGATGCTAACGAGGGCATTGGTATTTTTACGATGTCCGGCGCTGTATATCTCCGGAAATATGTCTCCGGGAGTTATGTGGCGCAGATGCCTTTCCAGCTTATGTACAGATGCACTCCTACAACGAACCGCGCACGCATGAGCAGTCAGGAGTTTGTAGAGGGCCTCGCTAAATACTTGGAAGGATGCACCGCAACATTCAAGGACACGCACCTTGAAATGCAGTCGATTGAGAGAACTTCTCCGGTATTAAAGCGTGAGGCCGACAATGACGGAAATGAGACCTATATGGTCGCAATGAATTGTAAGTATTACTTCAAAAAATAGGAGGAATAAATAAAATGGCACAGGACAGAACCAACATGGTGTCGCTTCTCGACATCGGATCACTTATGAGTGGCCTTTCAGAGAACCTTGTTGAGCTTGGCGATGGATTTAACGAGCTTTCAGAGGACTGGAGCCCTAAAATCGACGAGACTCAGTACATTAACCAGAAAGTATCTTCATCATCAGTAAACAGCTATTCACTTTCTATGAGTCTTACACGCGAGTATCTTTCAGACGATGTTCAGAAGGTAATCGATAAGCTTTTCTTGGATTTTCCGACTGGCAAGGATTGCGAGACCTTTTATGGCCGCTTCTATAAGACCGATGTGCAGACTTCCGGTGATACAGCAACAGTAAAGGGCATCAGAGTTCCCATTACTCTCGCACCCACATCAACCGGTGGCTCGGCAGGCAGCGCTCTTACAAGTGGAATTGACATCCGTGGAAACGGAAATGCAGTCAAGGGCACATACACAATCACCACTGGTGCAGAGGGTAAGGTTACTTACTCATTCCAGGCCGACTAATCGGTATTAGCGGATTAAATTCGTTAGTATATCCGAGGGCGAACCTTTCACTCGCTCTCGGATTTGTGAAAGGATATTAACATGAATATAACGATTGACACAGGAATAAAGACCATTGAGGTAAATAACGAAAAGGGCGAGCTGGTATATGTTCTTAAGATAAATACGGCAGACTCAAAGACCGCAGAGAGGTATGCAAAGGTTATTAGTGACCTGAATAGCATTAGCAGGGATGCAAGTGCAGAGTTTGACCGCATCGGTAAGATTGAGGACGAGGATGAGAAAACTCTTGAGGCTATAAAGGCTCATGTAGCAACCATTGAGAAAACAATCAGCGAGATTGAACTTATCTTTGGCGCGGGGTGCATAAGAAATATATTCCACGAGTGCTACGAGCTTAATGAGAATTTTCTCCCGGACGAAACGATGCTTGTGGGCTTCTTAAACGAGGTCATGCCTTTGATGAACGAGCTCTTTAATGAGCGCTTTGAAACTAAAAGACAAAAGTACAATTTGAAGCGTAAAGGGAAGAAATGAACAACATTCTGTTAGACGAACTCCCAACAGAGTTTGAAGGCTACAATGTCAACACTTCCTTTAGAGTCGGAATTCAGATAAGCCTTATGCAGGATGATCCGGACCTTGCATCAAACGAGCGAGTTATGTTAATGACAGAGCTTCTGTTTGGTGACGAAGACGGAAAAATCAATCAGCTTCCGGACAATGAAACCTTTATGCGTTGCGTCGAGTGGTTTATGTCAGGCTGGTATCACGACAAGACCGTCGAGAAAGAGGACAACAGAAAACTGATTGATTACGATATAGACCAGTTCCGTATATATGCGGACTTTATATCTATATACGGCATCGACCTTAACACAGCAGAGCTCCATTGGTGGGCATTCCAGGGATTGCTTTGGAATATGCCACATGAACGCTCTGCTTTTTTACAGGCAATAGAGCTTAGAACTAAAAAGCCACGCAAGAATGCAAGCCCGGAGGAACGCAAGGCAATCGAGCGCGGGCATAAGATTTATGACTTAGACCAACCGAAGATTGAATTAACTGTAGAGCAGGAGCAGAAGATAGATGCCTACGATAAACTCTTCGGTAAAAAGTAGGAGGCTGACATGGCTAATGATTGCATTATTAAACTGACCATAAATGCAGACGAGGCTATAAAAAACATCACAACGGTGGAAAACGAGCTTAAGAATCTTGTGGCGCAGGCGAAAGAGGCCCGTGAAGCCCTTTCCGGCATACAAGTGGGTGAAAGCTCGACCGCAGACTTGAGCCAGCTCGAAACGGCCTTAAACGGCCTTACAGCGAGCGTTAGAAGTGGGTTTGACACGGTATCGGAGTCAATGGGACACCTTGTACACAATCAGGCGGCTATTGGTGAGGGAACCATAACTTATCTGACCGCAATAAACGAACAGCTCTCCAATATCCCTGTTGAGGATGTGGAGGAATTAGCCGAGGCAACGGAGGAAGCGGCAGAGGCTACAGAGAACCTTGCCGAGAATGCCGAAGATGCATCTGATTCCGGTAGTTCTTTTGGCGATTGGGCGAAGAACCTTATCAGCACAGCCGCAATTCTTGCCGTAGTAACGAAGATGATATCTACAGTCGCCAATCTTACAAGAGAAGGCTTTGAGAATATGGCTGAATACTCAGAAGAGTATAAGAATGCGACCAACGACCTAAAAAATAGCATGCAGACTTTAAAACTTCAGCTTGCCGGCGCCTTTGAGCCAATCGTAACAACCATAATCCCTTATATCACTAAATTAGTGGATTGGCTGACCATTGCAGCAGACAAGGTGGCACAGTTTATTGCGATTATTAGCGGTAAGAGTACATATGCCAAAGCAATCAAGCAGACAAAGGATTACACGGAAGCGGTAAAGGCGGCATCCAATGCGCTCGCTTCCTTCGACGAACTGAATGTTCTCACGCAGGATTCCGGGAATGGTTCAAATGATAATGGCCCGTGGTGGGAAGAGACCGCAATAGACTCAAATCTCCTTAATGCGGTTGATGAATTTGGCAAAAAAATGAAGGAAGCAATGAAACCCTTTGTAGACGGATTTAATTCTTCATTTAAGGTCGACTTTACAGAACTTAAGGATAATGTAGACCGTATCGGCAAGTCAGTTATTAATATTTTTGCTGATCCAAGAGTACAGGCCTCTGTAAAACAGTACTCAGACCTTGTTTCGTTTAACCTCGGACGCATTATAGGCGACGGAGCGACTATTGGAGTAAATATTTCTACAGGAATTACCGGTGGAATTGCAAATTATCTCGACAATGGTGGAACAGAAGAAATCAAGAAGCACATCATCAAAATGTACAAAACCGCATCAAAGGCTTCTACTGTGACTGCAGAGATAACCAATGCGGCAGCGACTATATCCGAAGCATTCTCATCCGAAGCGGGTGAAAAGTTTGTTGAGAACCTTACAGGTGTGCTTGTGGAAAGCCACGACCAGCTTGTAGAAACCGCGTCTGAACTTGGTGTTGATATGTATGAAGCGCTTTCAAGACCATTTGTGGAAAATGCTCCTGAGTTTGAAGAGTCTGTTGATGGAATGCTTAGTTCGTCGAATAATGTTCTTGAGGGATTGCGTGACCTTATAACCGAGGTCGGAGACGCCTGGGACAAGACATACACAAAAAAAATAGAGCCTTTTATCGACGGAGTCGGTGAGGGCCTTAGCAATATGTTTAATAAAATCTCAACGACCTGGAATGAGGTGGGGCAGCCGGTTATTGATAATATTACTAAGGCATTCGGAAACCTTGTTAGTGATGAGCTTAAAGAATTCTTAAAATCAATAATTGATTTGTTTGGGCAGCTTATGCCGATTTTGTACGCTGTATGGCAGGTGCTTACATGGTTAATCGGCACAATCACTCAAATCATAGAGAACTTGCTCCCTGTTATAGGACCACTTATTGAAGGAATTATTGGTGTGCTTGGTGGAGTATTCAATATCCTTGCAGGAATATTCGAGTGGCTCGCAGGAGCAATAGAAAGCTTTGTTGGATTGCTGACCGGCGATTATGAAATGATCATGGAGGGCACTTATAAATTTGTCGATGGATTTTGGCATGTCATTGCAGGAATAGCGAATGCGGTCCTTTCGGTTTATTACGCAGTCTGCAACGCTATTATTGGAGTCGCTAATTTCCTGACTAAAGGAATTAATAAACTTCTTACGGCAATGAACCTTGAGCCTTTGGAATTGCTGACTCCCTGGGATGATGAGACAAAATACAAAGTGCCGACCAGTTTGTCAGCTATGGGAATTGACCACTTGGCAAACGGAGGTGTCACAACCGGAGCTACAATTGCCGAGATTGGTGAGGCAGGACGCGAGGCGGTTCTTCCTCTTGAGCGCGACACAGGCTGGGCTGACATTGTGGCAGATAAACTTGCCGAGCGTATGGGTGGCGGCAATTATACATTTGTAGCCGAGCTTGACGGAAGGACATTATTTAATGAGACGGTTAAGCAGAACCAAATCTATCAGAAATCAACAGGCCGGAGCGCCTTTGGATTCTAAAGGAGGATGCAATGGCATTTGAAGGATATTTGATAAAAGTGGGAACATACGAAATACCGATGACATTTATGGTTGCGAAAAGCTACGATGTTACTCGAAATGTTATGGAGCTTAAGGCATACCGTGATGCAAACGGTATGCTTCACCGCAATACCGTGAATCATGTTCCTGTAAAAATCAATTTTAAGACGCCCTCTGGCCTTAATAACGCGACCGTAAACGAGGTGCTGTCAAATATACGCAGAAATTATAAAAGCGCCCTGCAAAGGCTTGCTACTGTGACTTGTTATGTTCCTGAAACAGATGAGTATATAACTCAGGATATGTATATGCCGGATATAACGATGACGATCCGCGATGTTGATGAAGAAGAACAGATAATTACTTACGAGTCGCTTAAATTAACATTTATCGGCTATTAAGGAGTGTATATGATTAATATTTCTGAAGCTGACAAAGCCATATGGAAAAGCGACAGTGTTCCTAAAAATATCAAAATTGTATTTCCGGCGTTGGGGATAACACTCGGAAACGACGATGTTGTCTTGGAATCATTCGAGCTGAGTGAGGCAATAAACGACAACAGAGAACTTACATTTACCGGTTGCATTGCGGCTAATATAAAGTTTGAATGTACAACATTACTGGTGGATGTGCGAAATGAGTATGTCGAGGTTAGCTTGGCAGCAGAAGGCGCCGAGGAAATGCCTCTTTTTACTGGCTATGTGGACGAGCAAAAGCGCAAAAACTACGAGGACGAAACTTGCACAATTTATGCATATGACAGACTTTCTCAGCTTGGTGATGTGATGGTTGGCGATTGGATGAACACTCTTAGTTATCCATTAAGCCTTTATGATTTCCGAACTGCGCTGGCGCAGGAGATTAACCTTGACACAGAACCCTGCGAGCTTATTTTTGATAATTTGCAGATAGAGAAAACCATTGATGGCAAGAATATGAGCGCGTTGCTTATGATCCAGCGCATATGCCAGCTCAATGGTGTGTTTGGCCGTATTAGCCGAAGAGGAAAACTTGAGTTTGTATCGTTAGAAGAAAAAAGCGGTTTGTATCCAAGTGAGACTCTTTATCCGGGCGACGACTTATTTCCATTTGCTTATCAGAACGAAATATCAAAGGCTTATTACACAGATATAAATTATGAGGGTTACAATGTAGAGCTGATTGACAAAGTACAAATTCAAGAGAATGAGGACGATATTGGTGGCCTGTATGGCGACGGAGTCAACGCATACATTGTAGAAGGTAACTGGCTTTCTTATGGACGATCAGGTGAGGAACTCGATGCAATGGCACAGACCTTATATGAGAAGGTCTCACGATATGCATATATGCCTGCAGAAATTAAGTGCATTGGGCTTCCGTATATGGAGTGCGGCGACATTGTTGAGGCTGATACGGCCAAGAGCCATGTTTGCACTTATATACTAAGCAGAACTATAAAAGGAATTCAGGCTTTATCGGATGTTTACAAGGCCGAGGGCGACAAGCTGAGAAGTAAGTATGTTCCGGATGTCCACGAAGATATAAGGCAGATTAAGAGCCAGTATAACGCAATGTCGCGAACCGTTGAGGCGACATATAGTGAGGTTTATTACAACGATCCGGAAACAGGCGAAAGTAAAAGCCGAATCGACCAGAATGCAGAGGCCATTAGCGCGAGAGTGGAAAAAACAGGTGGGAGTGATTCGTTTAGCTGGGAGCTGCTTCCTGACGGATTTGTTCTGCGGACCGGAGATAAAGAGGTATTCCGATGTGATAAGGATGGAATAACAGTTTCGGGTTATGCTACAGCATCGAGAATAGAATCCGTTGAAGGCGATATCTCGAAACTATATGCGAACGAAGCTACTCTTGGAAATGTTATTGCGACGAAGGTTACTGCAAACGATGTCAAAGCTTTAGAGCTAAGTGCAGATAAAATTACATCCGGAACACTTTCGACGAGCAGATTATCTTCAAATGTAATCACTACAAGCAATTTTAGCTCGCAAAATATTAACGCAGATAAAATCACATCCGGTACACTGTCGGCTAATAGACTATCAGCAAGTGTAATCTCTTCAGTGCTTAATAGCCCTGACCAGGGTATTATTACAGTCGGAACTGTGCAGGCAAGCAATTTTAAGTGGCATGTGGGTAGCGGAACATACAAATCACTTGGCGTCAACATCAAAATAGGAACCGTAACCTATCGAGTATTAGGATATGTTTACTCATGATCATAAGGAGGCAAAATGAAAGTATATGTAGATGAATTACCGACAGACATTGAGCATTGTCCTTTTGCAAATATTAATAATAGGAAATGCGCAATGACAAATAATAAGTGTAGCCTTGATATAAAAAAAGAATGTGAACAGCTTATCACATTTAATATATCTTTTGAGCCTATAGAGGAGGGTGGATATGTCGTATCAGAAGATTAACTGGAAGAACGGCGAATCCGGTGGCACCAGATTAAATGCTGAAAATCTGAATCATATGGATGACCAGATTGCTGTTAACGAGGAGGCTATTGCTGGCAAGGCCGACAGAGTAAATCCGGAAACAAGTGGTGAATTCGTTCACGCAGGTAATATGACCGTCTTGGAAGGCGATTTCTACCATGAAGGAAATGCACGATTCAATGCAGCTGACGCATCTTTTGGAATCGACGGTTACAGAGGTGCAACCATTTTTGAAGTGAAGCCGGGTATAACACCCGGCGCGATAGACGAGGAGGTATATGTCTACTCAAATCTCCACGCGCGCTCTATTGAGCTGCCTGATATGGATGTGGGCAATACCATCCGTCAGAACACAGCCGATATAGACGCCCTCAAGCACAAGCCTTCGGGCGCATCCCTCACTCTCACATCCGCATCACCATTAACCAATAGCACAAAGAGTGCTATCCTCGGCATAGATGCGCTGGGAAAGAGTGAGCAGAATGTATCGCCTAACTTGATTATCCCTACCGCCAAAAGAGATGTAAAAAATACCGTAACTATAACCGCATCATATACAGATAATAAACTTAATTATATCGAGTTGAGTGGAACTTGTACAGAGAATGCTACTTACTATGTCAGCACAGGAATAATGGTGCTTCCGAGTGGCACATACACCTTAAGCGGTTGCCCCGATGGTGGCTCCGCAAGTACATTCCGACTCGGTTTGAACGACGGCACTACGAGGTATTGGGATTCAGGAAATGGACAGACCTTTACTTTGACAGAACAAAAGACATGCGATGTCAGAATTGCTTTGTATGGTGGACAGACTTACAACAACTTAAAATTCTATCCAATGCTTGTTGAAGGCTCAACTGCCCTTCCTTACGAACCTTACACTGGCACACCATCACCCGCCAACCCCATTCCCATCATTGATGCAAGTGAGGATGTGAGCGCACTTGACGATAAAATTCTCACAAGCGAAATCACAGTAGGCAAAAATTGGAGTGGTTCAACAGATGCGACTTGCACAACAGTTACTTTTTCTGTTGTTGGTGATACAGAATATATTTTTGATGTTGCAAAGGCACTCCCCGATGTAACGCAGATTAGATGCGTATGGAGAGAAGAAAATAGTGGTTCAAGCTATATCTCTTACAAGAATATTGACACCAATATGTCGATAATAGCACTTACAAACGCAAAGGTATGTGCGTTGCAGTTTAAGGCTTCTGCATCACCTTCTGCTGATGTTGTGAGCAAGGTAAGAGTGTACACACAGAGCAACACAATCACCCTTCCCTACACTCTCAAGTCTGTAGGGGACATCAAGGATGAGTTAATCGTTAATAAGGATGGAACGGGAAAATTAAAACAGAAGATCGAGCGCAAGAAGTTTAATGAATTAGGCTATAACGCATACGATAGCGGCAATAAAAGATTTGTTTTCAATGTTAGCAATGTAATGATAGCGGCAGCAAGAACGCTCCCTATGTTGTGTGATTGCTATACTGCAATTACA
>JAZUJC010000288.1:0-2187 GCA_045642625.1 Lachnospiraceae bacterium | reverse complement strand
CCATTGAAAGCTTTCTGACTGTTCCGTTGCTGTCTGTACAGCTTGCCCCATCTTCATATAATGTCAGATACTCAATTTGCTGGATTTTTCTCCATACAACCTCTATATCTTCCCCGTAATAACCCTTTTCGGTAGTGACATCATATTCGGTACTTGCATCCGTATCCTCATAGAGAGGTACCCCATACAAAACCGCAACCTTAACAGCTTTGGGCCTGTGTTTGTTCAACCACAGTGAATCCATGGCCGAATCATTCCAAAACTGGTCACATTCCAGATTGAATTCTTCTGCCCCTTTATAGCTGTAATCAAGAGTTTCTTCCAGGTAAATGTCCTTTGTCAAATGCCCTGCCATCTCAGGAATATCTACAGCAGCTACACTGTCAAACAGTTCATCGGTTGCATATGCAAACCCGGGAGTGTTATTACTTATATCCACAACCCTGTACTGATAAAACTTCGAAACATCAGGCGAACCCGAATTGTCCGGATGAAGTGGAAGCCCGGTAAATTCACACAAGCCCTCTGATAAATCTTTACTATAAGTTCCCTTTGTTAATGGATCGGTATTTTCTTCAAATCTGTAGGATTTGATTTTCACACTCTTATAGTTGCCCGCCCCTGAAGCATTATCAAAGCTTAATGCCGAAGAAGGGTCCAGGGTAATTGTCTGCACATTTGCTAAAGTGTCATCTTTTTGCAGGCTAACCGTAACGGTTCCTGAGTACAACTGCCAGTCTTTTCCTGAGCCTGTGTCATTTACCTGCCAGTCGGGGCTTTCCGTATTTACGCCACCGATACCTACTGTATTTTTATCTACAATACGATACTGCAGCACCACTTCCGAGGTATCCGGTAACGGTACAGACGCATCAAAATGCTTCTTTCCGTCCATAGTGGTATAAAAATACTGCCACACCGTTTTTGCCCTAAAAAAGGCATTATCGTTATCTATTCCATAGATCGTAATTGTATAGTCGTGAATAGGAGTATCTACCCGGTAGTCTGTCCAAATATCAATAACACAATAATCACCAGCATTTCCGCTGAATGCCATTGCGCCTGAGGCAGACGACACGCCGTTAAGCATATCCTTCTTATCACCTATATTTTTTCCGTATTCATCAGAATCCGAATTGTCGTAATATATCTTTGTTTTGTCTACGCCGGATATATTATTTTGCATTTCAATTTTTATTCCATATCGGTTATTCTCGACATCCAATAAAGGGAAATGCACTTCGCCCGCTTTAACATTAAAGCTTACGATACTATAGTCAATGCCCGCTGTATTGCCGATAACCACATTACCGTGTTCATCTTTTCCGTTCCAGAAGATTTTGTTTTCTCCGTCCACAAGGGTGTTTGACAAAATAACTTCATTGTTTGACCCATGAGCGTATCCATACTCGGCTTCAAGTGTCGCATTGCCGGTGAAATTGATAATAATTTCATAAGTTGAGGGCAATATCTTTCCTGACAGTTCCTGAGACTTATCGTATTTAAACGAAAAGTATCCGCCGTAGCCTTCCGTTCCTTTGCCATCCAGGCTACCGTTAAGACCTTTAAATTTGAATTCCGAATACGCACCGGGATTGGTCGAAATGCTTCCGTTATCAGTCAAAACCGGATGACCGGTATAGTGATTTAACAGTTCAGTATCCGCTTTTTCAAAGGTTATAAAATACGACTCGTCCTTATCGGTTGTGGGTATAGAGTTGATGTGTACACCCATCTCAATTAAGTCGTCAAGCTGGTTTCTTTTGCTTTTAACAGACCTTGCCAAGGACCTGTAATGACCATCTTCATGATCATCACTGCTCACCAAAAGACCTCGCTTATTGGTAAAGAATACAAAACCGAAGGGATCCAGACCGTTAAAATCGACCTTATATTCAAATCCGTCTTTTGTCAGTGCGTAAACAGACTCATTTAAAATAACTTCATTACCACTAATATTGGCGCCGATTGTCCAAATGAGCGCATCGGTATATGTTCGCCCGGTAATCGGAGTAGTTGAGGATTCGTCGGCCGTAACGGTTATATCCCATGCACCAACGTAATTGTTGGTCTTTTGAAGGAAGGTATCGGTCTTTTTAACCTTGGTGGCAGCAACAACCTTGCTGTACTGTGTTCCAAAGAATCTAAATGTATATACTCCGGTAACAGGTGCTTTAAAGGATATGG
>JAZUJC010000287.1:0-4161 GCA_045642625.1 Lachnospiraceae bacterium | reverse complement strand
TGATAAGGACAGAAGCACATATTCATTTATTCGCCGTACCGAGGATGATTCAAGATGCCTTCTTTTTATCCATAATATGACCCCTATGGCCTGGGATGAGTATAAGCTTGGAGTTCCAAAGGATGGAAAGTATAAGCTTATTCTAAACAGCAATGATACCGAATTTGGCGGAACCGGCCAGGAAATTGAAAAAGAATATGTTGCGGAAAAAGAATATGTAGATTATAAAGACTACGCAATAACATTAAATATTCCGCCCTATACTTCACTGGTATTGGAGTTCTAGAGTATATCATGTAGACACTGTTCGTTTGAACGGTGTCTATTTTTTTGCCGGAAATTGAAATAATTATTGAAAAACTATGTTTTACCGGAAATTGAAAAATTAGAAAACAATGCTTAGCCGGGACAGATTATTAAAATAATAATATAAAGAAAATCAGATATTAGTCCGAAATATATTGTGAGTACACGGAGGTACTTATTTTCTTTAAGAAAATTTCACAGGGATGTCGAGGAAAGGACCGCTTTGAAGATTACATTTGACAACAACTATTCAAGGGCCGAATTCGAGCATGCCAGGGAAAGCTACAACGTATATAAAAATTCTGAATTATCCGGCGCATCAGCCGGTTATTTAATCAGCCCTTCTTTACAAAATAATATGGAATATGAAACCGGTTCAAAATCCGCAACCGATATCATGGGTGAATATGTTGCCAAGTCATCAGCCAAAGGAGTTGATGAAATGGTTGTTCTTTCTCATACCCTTTCCGAGGAGGAATATAAAAAATATTCCGAAAACGGCAATTTAAAGGATGTAGATCTTTCGGATACAGTTACAATTCTCGATCAGATTAAGATGGAACTTGTTAAGGCCGGAGTTGAGATAAAAGGTTATACGGATGAGTTGCCTCCGGAGCTTAAAAAAGAAATGTCACATGCCCTTGAGAAGGCCTCTGAAATAACCGAAATGACTGAGGGAATGAAAAATTATTTTGTTTCCACAGGTAAGGAACTCACCATCGATAATTTGTATCTTGCTAAATTTTCAGCAGGAATCAATATAGAAAAATCCGGTACAGGATATTTTTCCACAGAAGCACATGGCTATCTGGCAATGAAAGCTTCTTTTGCCGATAATACCGATTTAAAACAGCAGGTTACAGAGCTGCTTACCAAAGAAGGTGGCATTTTCGAAGGAGCTTCATTAAGTGACGAAATCATTGACGAAGCAGTATGGCTTGTCAAAAACTCATTTGTGGTAGATGAGCAGCATTTATCAAAGCTTGATGAGACATTAAACCTTCAGCTTCCGCTTACAAAAGAAAAACTGGATAAGGCAATTGAAATTGCTTTGGTGGAGGGCACCCGTCTTGAGGATGTGGATCTTACAAGAAGTGAAAATAAATATGAGGCAGCCCTTCGTATTACCGATGAGATATTAAGCCTTTCCGAAAATGAACTTCATGCTACCCGTGTAATGGAAGAAGTAAGGCTTAAGATGACCACCGAGGCCAATTTAAAGCTCATTGAAAGTGGTTATTCGATAGATACAAGGGATTTAGAGGCATATGTAGAAGCCTTAAATAAGCTTGAGGGAACTACAAAGTATCAGGAAATCAAGGCAATTACAGAGACTAAGGAAACCTTAAGAGAAATCGCCGAAGCTCCTGCGGCATTGGTAGGTCGAATGATGAGCGTCATTCCCGATGCCGATCTCCTTTCATTGAGGGCAGAGGGAAATCGAATTAAAGCTTCCTATGAGTCGGCCGGAATTGAATATGAAAAAATGTTTACCGAGGTAAGAAAAGACCTGGGTGACTCCATTAAAAAGGCATTTCAGAATGTTGATGAAATCCTTAAAGATACAGGGCTTGAGGTTAATGATACAAACCGAAGAGCCGTTAGAATTCTTGGCTACAATTCAATGGAAATTACCAAAGAAAATGTTGAAGAGGTAAGAAGCCTTGATACAAAGCTTTCCAATGTAATTAAGTCGATTGCTCCCGAGGATACACTTAACCTGATCAGAAAGGGAAAATCTCCCGTTGATATGACTGTATCAGAGCTAAGTGAGTACCTTGAAGCAAGAGAAACCACCGATGAGGCAAGAATGGAGAGATACTCAAAGTTTCTCTATAAATTGGAAAGAACAGATTCAATTAATGCAGAAGAAAGAAAAGCATTTATTGAAGTATACAAAGTACTTCACCAGCTTGAAAAAACCGATTATGCGGCAATAGGCGGGCTTATTAAAACCGGCAGGGAGCTTTCTTTTGCCAACCTTAAAAACGAAATGAAATCGGTTAAAAACGAGGGAATGAATGTAAAAATTGATGATTCCTTCGGTTTCCTGGTAAGAGAGCTGGAAAGTGCATTGGAGCCTGCAACAATGAAGGCTGCCGGAATCGGTGAAAATACAACCCTTAATCAGGCACTTGATTATATGAATCAGGAACAGACAGCCGAGCAAAGCGAGCTTGAAAACCGATTCCAAAAAGAAAAATTCCAGGAATTTAAGGCAGGCCTTAATGCCGATACAGCTGCTGTTGAAGAGCTGATTGCACATTCCGAATCCGTGACCGTATCAAACCTTATAGCAACCGACCTTCTTTTGAATAGAAGAAACAGAGCTTTTAGAAAGGTTGATGAG
Source organism: Lachnospiraceae bacterium (assembly GCA_045642625.1). GTDB lineage: Bacteria > Bacillota > Clostridia > Lachnospirales > Lachnospiraceae > UBA1258. The sequence goes on along the minus strand of JAZUJC010000287.1, from coordinate 1,505 downwards.
ATTCGCGGCAAGGATTTTAAAGAGGAAATCGGCGAGTTAAAAGAAAACTTCGAGGACAGAGAAAAGGCTTCAGGTGAATATGAAAGCCTTATGGATAATTCAAAGGAAGCAGTGTTTGAAGCAGCAATGAATTCGGAACGCTACGTAGATGTCAGAGAATTGATGCTTACACACAAGCAATTATCGGTTGCCATTTCTTTTGCATCAAATGAAACCTATAACGTACCTATGGAAGTGGACGGTGAGATGACCGATGTGGTACTTAAGGTTGTTCACAACGAAACCGAAGAGCCTAATGTTTCCGTTATGTTTGAAAACGAATATGTAGGTAAGGTTTCAGCGAAGTTTACAATCGAAAACGGAAAAACTCAGGGATATATCGCCTGCAATTATCGGGAAACTGTTACGAAAATGCAGAAAACAGCCGATATATTAGGTGATGGCATAACAGTAGTTTACTCTCGCGAAGCTGATTTGTCGGGCTTTACAAAGACCCCTATGAAAAACAACAGCGAAGCGGTTTCGTCAGTTGATTTATACAAGGTAGCGAAGAGCTTTTTATTAAGTATTGGAGATTAAACATTTATGAAGATTAATTACAATGTATCAGCAATGGTAGCAAATGCAGCATTAAACAGAAGCGATGGAATGTTATCCACATCTCTTGAGAGACTTTCGTCGGGATATAAAATTAATCATGCCAAGGATAACGCTTCCGGTCTTGCAATGGCAAAAAGAATGAATGCCCAGATCAGAAGCTTAACCGTAGCTAACCAGAATTCAAATGTCGGTATTTCTGCAACTGAAATTGCTGAAGGAGCTCTTCAGGAAATTCAGGAAATGGTTCAGCGTATGAGCGAGCTTGCAACAAAATCCGCAACCGGTACATTAACCGACGACGACCGTGTTGCAATCAATAATGAAATTAAGCAGCTTAAGGATGAAATATCACGAGTATCCGAAACTACTATGTATAACGGTGAAGTATTATTAAACGGAAACTTCGACTTAAAGGGTTATACCGATAACGCCAATGTTAAGGTAATAACATACTCCGATGAGGTTAGAAGCGGTGATTATGCAATAGACAGTTTGAATGTTACCTTAGATTCTGACGGAAACATCAATTCCTGCAGTATTGCATTTAACAGTGATGATTTTGCAGCATCTACCAAGTACACCTACGAAGGAGACAGTATTTACATCGAAGGTGAAAACGGTTTTAAGATGGAGCTTCAGGTTACCGGAGCGGTTAGCGGTGCGGTTAACCTTGATATTACCGGTCTTGGTGCGATGGGCGTTCAGATCGGAACAAACGAAGGCCAGGTTCTTGGTATAAGAATTCCTACCGTAAATCTCAGAGCTATGGGTATTGATAAGGCAGACTGCCTCACTCAGGAAAATTCCAGGGAATTCATGGACAAGATTAAGGGTTCTCTTCAGTATATCAGCAATGCCAGAAGTACAATCGGTGCATATGTAAACAGATTAGAGCACACTGTAAG
>JAZUJC010000286.1:0-3580 GCA_045642625.1 Lachnospiraceae bacterium | reverse complement strand
CAAGATTTATGCTTCTGACGGAACGGATGAAAGAAAAGAAAATAATCTAGCCAAGGATTTATTTACCTGTGTAGCCAGAGCATATGAAGTTACCTTAAATTATGGGGGAAATAATACCGACCTAGAATATTATATAGTCGGGGTTGGTTTGTATATGGGCGAGGATGGTGTCATAATGTCTGGCTGCACAACAAATGAGGAAGTAGAAGACCTGCTAGCCGAAAGAATTGCTATATTCAATTCCTATGCTTCATTTGAAGATCTTATGAGTGCGATTAAAAGCAATGAAGCCATCTGGGAGATAGTTGATTATGCTATTTCCGGGGATATTTTAAAATAAAAGCCTTAAAGATATAATCTTAATTGGATCGAATTATAGAAAATATATAGGACATTTGCCTTTTGTTTGGATTGTTTCATTTTGTGTGTTAGAATTATTGCTGAATACACATATAATACTGGGAGAAACGTCCGATGAAGAAAGAAATAAAGAACAAATATCTTCTGCTGATTTTGATTTTACTGGGTTTAGCGCTTTTGGTTGCGCTTATTCCGGTATATAGGCTGGCTTTATATACTACCCCATATTATGACGATTTCAATTATGCCAATTCGGTTAAAATCATTTGGGAAGGAAGCCACTCTGTTTGGAAAATCCTAAAAGAAGCTGCTTGGGTATCAAAAATAACATATTATTCGTGGCAGGGAACGTATTTCTCAGTATTTCTTATGTCGCTTATGCCCTCCGTATTTGGAATTAAGTGTTATTGGTTGGGCATATTTTTTATCATCACTGTGCTTGTAGTAGGCATTTTCTACGGAAATTATGTTATATACAGAAAGATTTTCGGTGGGGAAAAGATTACCTCACTGATTATTTCTGAAATAGTACTGCTGGCTGTTATTGAATTTTTTCATTCCGCACAGCAGGGAATATATTGGTATAATGGGGCCGTTCATTATACTTTTGCTCATGCATTTATGTTTATTTTTCTTGCGATGGTAGTCAACTACAGTTGTAATCTTGTAAACTGTGAGAAGAATGGCAGGACAAGGCTTATTGGCACTATTGCTAAAGCAATAGGTCTTGCATTGATGTCTTTTTTGGTGGCCGGTACAAATTTTATTACCGGATTACAGGGAATTCTTCTTTTTGCAGTTATCATTTTTTTCAGCCTTATACAGAAAAGAAAAAAGCAGTTGTATATTCTGATTCCGTTTGTTGCGTATTGTGTGGGGCTTATTATCAATATAGCGGCACCCGGAAATGAAAGTCGCCAAGCTTTGTACGAAGGGTACGCCAGAGGCCCCATCAATTCTATCGGAATGTCATTTGTGTCCGCATTTCAGTATTTGGGCGCATTTACAGGAATAAGAACTTTTGCGATTGTAATTGCACTGTTGCCTTTCTTTTACCTCGTGGCTAAAAACACTAAATTCAGATTTAGGTTCCCGGTCCTTGTAACTGTTTTGAGTTTTTGTTTTTATGCTACAGGATTTACACCGAGCTGGTATGGAATTGGCGAAGCCGGGCTTGCCAGGTCCTTATGTGCTGTAAAAATAACATTTCAGATACTCTTGTTTGTTAACGAAATGTATTGGGTTGGCTGGATAACTCAAAAACAATTTGAATACAATAAATGGGCTCTCTGTGAAAAAATAATAAAGAACTATATTGTTGCTTTCGCTGCAGCAATTGTTATAACTGTTGTATCCTTTGTGACAGAAGATAATCAGGCCGGATCGTTCATGTCGTACGGGGCCTACTATTATGTTCACACCGGCGAGGCTGCTAATTATTATAACGAACAGCTGGAAAGGGAAAAAACAATTACAGAGGGCGGCGCTAATATCGAGCTTGCTCCTCTTGTTTGGCGTCCCTGGTTTTTGTGTAAAAAGGAAGAACTGGATACCAATCCCAATGCAGAGCAGAATCAGGCTGCGGCTAGATGGTATAACAAAAGCTCAATATATGTTTCCGAAGAATAGGCTTAAAAATTTTAAAAAAATTATAAACCAGGTGTTGACTCTTCCCTTAGGGAATCCTTTAAGGTAAGTACATGGACGTTCAAGAAAACACATTTACTTACCTAAAGGAGGAATAATAAAATGAATGATAAAATGACATCAGGTGAAATCGCTAAAAAGGCGGGAATTTCACAAAAAGCGGTTAGATTATATGATGAGAGAGGCTTGCTAAAGCCTTCGGATTATTCGGAAGGAAACTACCGATTATACGACAGCGAAGCTCTTCTTGTGCTTGAAAAAATTATTGCACTTAAGCAGATAGGATTTTCCCTGGAGGAGATCAGAGACAGTCTGGTGGAAAGTAAGGATTCCAACATTCTTGAGACCCTCCAGCATCAGATTGATATGATGGAGGCTAAGCGATATGAGCTTGAGAGAGCAATTACCCGAATTAAGGCCGTAATTGTCAGAAGCAACGGAAATCCCGACTGGGACGATGTGGCTGAAATCCTTAAGAGCATGCAGCAGGACCAGGATGCCGATCAGGGCCACTTCTTTGCCCTGGATCACTCTAAGGGTGAGGTTGACTGGTTTGTTAAAATCTTCAGAGATTTGGGAGTCAAGGAAGGTGAAAGAATACTTGATTTGGGCTGCGGTTATTCCAAGGTATGGAGAAACGATTGGGAGGATATTCCTCAAAACGTATGCATCGATGCCTATGATCTTAAGGGCAGCTGGGCTGATGATTTTGCCAAGTTTGTTGACGAAAATAAATCAAAGCTCGCAGAGGGTACATCTATTAATATCGATTTTTCGGACATTGAAAAAGAAGAAACCTGGAAAAAGATTGCGGCTCAGGACAAATATTCCATGATTCTTCTTCATTATGTGGCCGCTGAGCTCAAAAACCCCGAGGCTGTAATCGCTAATATCGCCAAGGTTCTTTCTGATGACGGTTTTGCATCAATTACTTCTTTTGGCAATGTGGGCAGAGCACATTTTGATTTTTGGAAAGCAGTATTTGCTGAGTTTGGAATCAGTACTGCAGCGATAGATAAGGCATTAGCATCCAAAGAAGCCGATGAAAAAGTATGTCTTGAGTTTTTGAATAAGCATTTTGGCTCGGTAAAAGAAGTAATTCTTCCCAGCCCGTTTTCTTATGATAATATTGATGAGCTGTTTAAGGATCTGCTTATGTGCATTCCCGGACAGGAGTCCTTTGTCGACTCTGTTAGAAAACAACTTACAAAGTACTTTGAGGAAAAGCTTGAGAACGGAGTGATTTATATTCCTCATGATGGCGGTTTTTGGAGAGTAAGAAAGTAGTTGACCGATATAGTCATAACTTTGAGGGCCGGTGGATTTGCTAATCCACCGGCTTCTTTGTTATATCCACAAGATTTTTGCGTTTAATACCGGTTTTAGGGTAGAATATATTGAAGGAGAAGTGTGGTTATGAATCTTATAATTATAATCGGAAGTGGTGCCGTTGGTAAAATGACCGTAGGCCAGGAGTTAATGAAAATTACAGATTACAGATTGTTTCACAATCATCATATGATTGAGCCGGTGCTTGAAATATTCGGTAAATTTGACGGAACGGTAATTAATA
>JAZUJC010000285.1:0-6096 GCA_045642625.1 Lachnospiraceae bacterium | reverse complement strand
TACAGCTTCTTGTTTGGACGGTAAAGAAAAAAGAACAGACACTGAAAATGTATGTTCCAATGATTGTTGTGTTTGGAAACTTCCTGTTTTCAATTATATGGGAGGCTAAGACCAGGTACGTATTTCCGTCATATCTGATGCTGATTCCGTTTGGGGCTGTTTGTATTTATTGTCTTCAGGAATATGCAAGTGAATCCGTGAATCTTAAAATGAGAGATTATCTGAAGGATTCTGAATTAAAGAAACAGGGGTATCCCGGCCTTGATATTATCAAGTTTGTAATGGCTTTTGCTGTTATAGCAATTCATGTGGTTCCCCATGTGGTATTTGTGGAAGAAACCTCTCTTCCCTTTAGAATAGTGGACAGCCTGATTCAGCCGGCAGTAGGCTTCTTTTTCCTGGCAGCAGGATTTTTGCTCGGTAAAAAGCTATTAACGCTGGACACTTATGATGAAAAGAAAAAAGCAATAATGGGATATATTTTGAAACTGCTTAAAATGTATCTGTTTTGGAATGTTATTTATCTGCCGCTGGCGATTACCGAGTATGTAGACCATCACTATACTGTCTGGTATTCGATAAAAAGCTATTTCCAGGGGCTTTTCTTTGTCGGAGAGCACTACAATTCGTGGATATTGTGGTATCTTCTGTCATCGATTTATGGCTGCCTTTTTATGCTTTTGCTTTTAAAAATAAATGTAAAAGAACGTGCCTGGCTTGCTGTTGCGCTGTTTATATTTATGCTTAGCCATTTGATCGATTACGCACTTGACGGATATCTTAGTGGTCCTTTGTATGATGGAATATGCTTTATTACGAAGCATACAATTATGACCGGTCGTATGCTTGAAGGTCTGGCTTTCCTGCCTTTGGGAGTTTATTTGAGTAAAAAGAAACCAAGAGTCTGGCTGGCTGTGGTTTTGACGGTTGGCGGATTCATTCTGGCTGTACAGGGAAGGTTTGGTGCCGTACCGGCAATGTGTCAAAGTGTCGGTTTGTTTATTTTCGGTGTAAGAATCAAACTTCCGAATAGCAAGGCATGGCCTGTTATGAGGGAAGCAAGTATGTTGATGTATCTGTTGCATATGCTGGTTTATACTGCTATTTATGTGGTGTGGTGTGGCCACAAGATATACGGTCCCACTATATTTTTACTGACTTGTGTTGCGACTGTGGCAATCAGCTTCGGTTACATATTTGTTAAAGGAAAAATAAAGGCTACAAAGAAAATCGAACAGATGTTCTAAAGTTTGTGGACAGGGTGTGCGGGATATGGTAGAATAACCCTACGTTGTATGAAAGAAGTTGATTAAATGGAATTCAAATTACATTCTGAATATAAGCCTACCGGAGATCAGCCGGAGGCAATAAAACAACTTGTTCAGGGGTTTAAGGACGGAAATCAGTGTGAGACTCTGCTTGGTGTAACCGGTTCGGGTAAGACCTTTACTATGGCGAATGTCATTCAGGCACTTAATAAGCCGACTATCATTTTGGCTCATAACAAGACCCTGGCTGCGCAGCTGTATTCCGAGATGAAAGAATTTTTCCCGGAAAACGCTGTGGAATATTTTGTCAGTTATTATGATTACTACCAGCCTGAAGCTTATATTGCTCAGACTGATACATATATCGAAAAGGATTCGTCAATTAACAACGAGATTGACAGATTGCGTCTCTCCGCTACAGCTTCTTTGTCAGAGCGAAAAGATGTTATTGTTATATCTTCGGTATCCTGTATTTATGGTCTTGGAAGTCCTAAGGAATTTAAAGCCATGGCTGTTTCTCTGCGTCGTGGTCAACAGATAGACCGAGACGATGTAATTCGTGCACTTATCGGGATTCAGTACCAGCGAAATGATATGAACCTGGATAGAAACTGTTTCAGAGTGCGCGGTGATGTAGTGGAGATTGCACCTTCCCATGATTATGATTACCTGGTAAGAGTGGAATTTTTCGGATCTGAAATAGATCGAATATGTGAAATTGATCCTGTGACGGGGCGTACGGTTTGCGAGGTTGAGCATCGTATGATTTTCCCTGCTTCTCACTACGTTGTTAACCCGGAAACCATTATGGAAGCCTGCAACAAAATAGAAGAGGAGATGCAGGAGCGGGTTAAGTTCTTTAAATCCGAGGACAAGCTTATAGAGGCTCAAAGAATATCGGAACGTACCAACTTCGATGTGGAGATGCTGAGAGAAACAGGTTTTTGTTCCGGTATAGAAAATTACAGCCGCTATTTAAGCGGTTTGAATCCGGGCGAGGCACCCCACTGCTTGCTTGACTATTTTGAAGGTGATTATCTTTTGATTGTGGATGAGTCTCATATTACGCTTCCTCAGGTGCGTGGTATGTACGCCGGTGATCATGCCCGCAAAACATCGTTGATTGATTATGGGTTCAGATTGCCTTCTGCCTATGACAATCGTCCCTTGAATTTTACCGAATTTGAGTCAAGAATTGATCAGGTTCTTTTTGTTTCGGCTACTCCGGGTGAATATGAGGCTAATCATGAGCTTATGCGTGCCGAGCAGATTATCAGGCCTACCGGACTTCTTGATCCTCCGGTAGAGGTTCGACCTGTAGAGGGGCAGATTGACGATCTTATAGGTGAAATCAGAAAAGAAACCAAGAAGGGCTTTAAAGTTCTGGTTACAACTCTTACCAAGAAAATGGCCGAAGATTTAACCAACTATCTTGCTCAGGCAGATATTCGAGTTAAGTATCTTCACTCAGATATAGATACCCTTGAGCGAAGTGAAATAATCAGAGACATGCGACTGGATGTTTTTGACGTTTTGGTAGGTATCAATTTGCTCAGAGAAGGTTTGGATATTCCTGAAATTTCTTTGGTTGCCATTATTGATGCGGACAAGGAAGGCTTCTTAAGGTCGGCTACCAGTCTTATTCAGACTGTAGGTCGCGCTGCCCGAAATTCCGAGGGACACGTAATAATGTATGCGGATACGATTACGGATTCTATGAAACAGTGTCTTGATGAAACCGCCCGCCGTAGAGCAATTCAAATTGCCTACAATGAGGCTAACGGAATTACACCTACCACCATTAAAAAGGCTGTCAGAGACATAATCAGTATTTCATCTCAAAGCATGCCTAAGGAAGACAATCTTGATGGTAAGGATCCTGAATCAATGAGCAGGGAAGAGCTTGAAAAAGAGATTGCCAGACTGTCGAAGCGTATCAAAAAGGTTGCGGCCGATCTCAATTTCGAAGAGGCTATGGTACTGCGTGACAGGATGATAAGCCTTAAGCAGGAACTTTTGAATTTGGAAAACTGATAAATAATAAGATAATTGATAAAAGGTATTTTGGTTATACAGTTTAATTGTGAAATTGTATGGATATGAAACGCAGGTTTAGTGTGAAATGTACGACAAGGTGATAATCGGTGCAGGCTTATATGGCCTGTACGCTGCTAAAAAGTCCATAGATAAGGGTGAAAAGGTTGTGATTCTTGAAAAGGACAACGCATGCTTTACAAGGGCAACCTATATAAATCAGGCCAGGGTTCATATGGGCTATCACTATCCGAGAAGCCTTAATACAGCCACCAAATCAGCCAATTACTTCCATAGATTCCTGGAGGATTATTCTTTTTGCATTCATAAATCCTTTGATCAGATTTACGCCACCAGCAAAGATTTTTCCTGGACTAACAGAGAACAGTTTATGGCATTTTGTGATGCGGCCGGAATATATCACAATGAGGTGCCTACAGGGTTGTATTTTAATGAGGGTCTTTGTGACGGTGCATTTTTGACCGAGGAATATACTTATGACGCTATGGTGCTCAGAGATTATTTTCTGGATTATTTCAAAAGCCATAGTGGGGTGGAGTTCAAATACGGGGTAGAAATTACCGAAATTTCGGCCCAGGCATCCACTTATGTGGTGTCCTATGTTAAGGATGGGCATGAAGAAAGCTGCGAGGCTCCGTTTGTGCTTAATGCAACATATTCGGGAGTTAATCAGATAATAGGCAAGGTTAAGGGCAATGACAGTGGTTTGTTCAAAATAAAGTACGAGCTTTGCGAGATTATCCTGGTTGAACCTTCCGATAAACTTAAGAATGTTGGAATTACCGTAATGGATGGTCCGTTTTTCTCTATTATGCCCTTTGGGCTTACAGGGCTTCATTCATTGACATCGGTTGCTTTTACACCACACACTACATCCTATGATTCGATACCGACATTTGACTGTCAGAAAAAAGCAGGTTGTAAGCCTGAATCGTTAAGCAACTGCAATTTGTGTCAGTATAGGCCTGAAAGTGCATGGACATATATGTCACATTTGGCCAATAAATATATAAAGCCGGAATATGAGTACAGATATAAAGAGTCGCTCTTTTCGATTAAGCCTATTTTAACAGCATCGGAGATAGATGATTCCCGTCCGACGCAGGTTAAAGTATTGAGTAAAGAGCCTACATTTATTAGTGTACTGTCCGGAAAAATTAACACTGTTTACGATTTGGATGAATATTTATAGTATTCGGGGGATTAGCGTGAAAAATATTACAGTTGAAAAAGAAAAGAAATTTATTTCTTTAGTTGCATATGTTCATGACTGCGAAGAACAAATTACTCCTTTCCTGGATAAAATTGTAACAAAGCTTGTTAATAAATTTGCTCAAATAGAATTGATTTTTGTTGATGACGATGCTGTTGGCAACGAGATTGCAATCATTAGGGATTTTTGCGAGCAGAAGCTGCCTAATGTGATGGTTACTATTCTTCATATGAGTTACTACCAGGGGCTTGAAAGCGCTATGAATGCCGGTCGGGACTTATCAATCGGTGACTTTGTTATAGAATTTGACTCGATGGTAGTTGATTACCGGGATGAGGTACCGGACCAGGTTTATGACAAAATGCTTGAAGGCTACGATGTGGTTTCCGCAAGCTCCTCCGTAAAGCCTAAACTGACTTCCAGAATCTTTTATCGCGTATATAATAAATATTCCAGGGAAAAAAGCGGTCGTCTTGTGAATGAAACCTTTAGAATAATTACAAGGCGCGCGATTAACAGGGCCAAGTCACAAGGCTCCTTTATTCCCTACAGAAAAGCGGTATATTCAAACAGCGGTTTAAAAACATCAAATATCGTATACGAGAGTACTACGGGAAAAAGAGCTAAGGCTGAGAACTCTTCGAGGGTTGGCCTGGCGCTTGATTCATTTGTTTATTTCACCAACTTTTTGGAAAGAGTGTCTGTATTTTTGTCCGGAACCTTTCTGCTTTTTACCATAGGTATTGTTGTTTATATTCTCTGTGACATATTCCTCAGACATGCTACCGCAGACGGTTGGCTGTCTATTATGGGATTTTTGTCTGTAGGATTTTTTGGTGTATTTCTTTTGCTGACCATAATACTTAAATATCTGTCAACTATGCTCAAGGTAGTATTCAGGCAAAAGAGCTATGTTATTTCTGATATAGAAAAAATATCAAAATAGAAGCTATTGAGGTTAACCAATGATTGGCTCAGTGAATTTTTTGTTTCCGGTATTAAACGAACATATAAGGCTTAGAAGAGGTATTGATACCGCATATGAGTATTTGAAAAATAATTTAACTATTCCTTTCTCTATGACTATTCTCGATAATGGTTCCGATGATGATACACCGGAAATATCAAGAGAATTGGAAGCACAGTACCCGGAGGTATCCTATGTTCGTATCGAAGAGCGGGGTGTCGGAATTGCTTTTAAAACGGGAATAGAGCAGAATTGTGCGGACATCGTAGGATATATGGATATTGATTTATCTACTGATATTTCTTATGTGTTAAAAATGCTTAAAGCCTTTGAAGACGATCCGGAACTTCAATATGTAAACGGAAGTCGATTTTCCAAAGACTCTGATACAAAGGGGCGTAAATGGTATAGGAAAATTACCTCTGCAGGTTTGGTATTTCTGTTAAAAAGCAGGCTTAAAATGAAATCTACCGATGCAGTATGTGGTTTTACTTTCACAAGAAAGGATGCTGCTTTGCAGTTGGTGAGTGAATGCGGCAACGATAAAGGCTGGTTTTATACTATAGAATTTTTACTTCGTGCTGAACGTGACG
>JAZUJC010000284.1:0-2775 GCA_045642625.1 Lachnospiraceae bacterium | reverse complement strand
GGTGTGGGAATCGGTTTCTTCGGAAGCTTTTCAACAGTAAGAAAACACCTTCGCGTATAGGAGAATTGATGAAAAACAAAAAATTATACAGTATTAAATCAAAACAAAAACTGAAGAGAGTTATTTCCTCGGTACTGTTCTTTGCTGTAATTATAGGCTTTGCTTCACCGGCTCCCAGGTCATTTGCCGGCAATACCTCCTCCTCGATGTCATCAATTACCAGTGACAGCATTAAGGAAAAAGAAAAGCAGATTCAGGAATCTCAGAAGTTAAAGAAGGAGCTGCAGGGAAGTATCACCGATTCCAAGAAGCTTAAAAAGGAATTGGAGAATCTTAAAAATGATGTAGCGGCTTATATTACGGAGCTGGATTCACAGCTGGAGGCTCTTCAGGCTCATATTGATGAGCTTAATAACCTCATTGTCGAAAAAGAGGCTGAAATAGAAGTAACAACTCAGGAACTTGAATTGGCTATTGAGACAGAAGAGCGCCAGTATCAGGCAATGAAGGACCAAATCAAGTTTATGTACGAACAGGGTGATTCCTTCTATCTTGAAATTATGTTTGAATCCAAGTCTTTTAGCGATTTCCTTACTAAGGCAAGATATGTGGAACAGCTGGAAGCATATGAAAAGAAATGCCTTGAGGAATATCGTGCGACAAGGGAATGGACCCAGCTTTGCAAGGATACCCTGGAGTCCGAAAAAGAAGCTCTGGATGAGGCAAAAGCAACGGCGGAAAGTGAAGAAGAAACTATTTCCGTAATGCTTGCTGAGAAAGAAGCAGAGCTTGCAAATTATAACACTAAGATAAGCCAGGCTCAGGCCGAAATAAACAGTGCAGAGGCAGCTCTTGCTGCAGAGGTTTCAGCCATCGAAGCATTGGAAGCCCAGATTTTGGAAGAGAAAAAAGCAATCGCGGCAACTATGAACAGGGTCACCTATGATGGAGGTATGTTTGCATGGCCCTGCCCTAAGTATATTCGTATTACTGAGGAGTTTGGCTGGAGAACAAATCCTATAACGGGAAGATCCGAATTCCATAGCGGTCTTGATATGGGTGCCCCTGCCGGTTCTCCTATTTTGGCGGCCTATGATGGTGTAGTGGTGGCTTCGGCATATAACTGGTCTATGGGAAATTATATTATGATAGACCATGGCGATGGCCTTTATACAGTATATATGCATGCCAGCAAGCTTTATGTAAGCGCCGGAACCGTAGTGGTTAAGGGAGAAACAATTGCTGCTGTAGGAACAACAGGCTCATCAACCGGTAATCACCTTCATTTCAGTGTAAGGTTAAACGGAACATATGTAAGTCCCTGGAATTATCTGGGATAAAATCCCTTGGTTAAATTGTTAACCGTTAGGAGAATAATAAAGTGGAAACGATAAAGAAAGAGAAAAGGCGCTCCTTTTTGGGCGGAATATTTGCGGGAATGTGCGTTACAGCCATTGTTCTTACGGTTGTATTCTGCATATTAATAACCAGACAGGCAAATAATTTCAGTTCAAAGATTACCAGTTCAAACAGTGCTTCAACCGGTGGAAATACTAATACTGTTGTAGGCTCCGGCAATACGGATACATTACTGGATCCTCAGACGGAAGCCAAGATAGATGTTCTTTATGATTATATTCAGAAATACTTCTATTTTGAGGATGATATCGATACCGATAAGATGCGTGACGATATGTATGCGGCTATTATGGAATCGATGGGTGATCCATATACTGTCTATTATACAGCCCAGGAGCTTACCGATCTTTTTGAAGAAAGTGAAGGCGTATATTATGGTGTAGGCTCATATGTTCAAATGGATGAAACCTACAACTTACCCATGTTTTCCGGAGTGTTTGAACAGTCGCCTGCACAGAAGGCCGGAATCAGAGACGGCGATCTTATTTATGCCGTAGACGGTGTCGAAATCAGTGGAATGACATTAACTGAGGTTACAAATATCATAAAGGGTCCCATTGATACTCCGGTAGTTATTACCATTATTCGTGAGGGTGAGTCAGACAAGCTCGATATTACCGTAATCAGGGGCAAAATTGAGACTCCTACGGTTATTTATGAAATGAAAGAAGATAAAATCGGTTATCTTCAGATTACTCAGTTCGATGATATTACCAGCAGTCAGTTTAAGGATGCTTATGATGATTTGAACAACCAGGGAATGGAAGGGCTGATAATCGACCTTAGAAGCAATCCCGGCGGAAATCTGGACACGGTTGTGGATATATGCGAGTATATTCTCCCTGCAGGTACAATTACTTATACCATTGACAGACAGGGCAACAGAACCGATTATAACGGAAACGGAACCCATCCCATTGAGATTCCCTTAGTGGTTCTTGTAAATGAGTACAGTGCAAGTGCGTCTGAGCTTATGACCGGTGCCATCAGGGATTATCAGAAGGGTACAATTGTTGGAAAGAACACCTTTGGAAAGGGTATTGTGCAGCAGATTTATTCGCTTGGCGACGGTACAGGTATAAAAATTACTACCAGCAGCTATTTTACACCTAACGGTGAATGCATTCATAAAACAGGAATTGCTCCCGATATTGAGGTGGAGCTTGATGGTGAACTGTACTACAGCGATGAGAAGATTGATACACAGCTTGATGCGGCATTAGAGTGCATTCATGACAAGCTTGGCCATTGATTAATTTAATAACAATTATTAAAAGTGCGGCGATATATTATCACCGCACTTTTTGCTAGGTTTTTGGCAATTTTAATCACTTTTAAGTCGGATCGTAGCCATGT
>JAZUJC010000283.1:0-3177 GCA_045642625.1 Lachnospiraceae bacterium | reverse complement strand
AACCATATATCTCGCAACATCTTCATCACTTACCCATTGATACACTTCATTATAATCTTCCACGCGAAGTGGTCTTAATATCAATCTTTCTGTCTCTATGACATATTTATGCAAAATGATAAACACCTCCACAAATTCAAGTTTGTCTGTTTCACTAATTCGAATTTACATTATTTCTTAATTGCTATTGCAGTAAACTCACCTGGAGGCATTTCATATGCTTCCAATTTTCTTCAAAATACTCATCGAAACATTTTTATTTAATCCTTCTGCCAGAGAGAATCGAAGTCATCCAAACGTTGCTCCAGCCATCAGCCGTCCAGCATTCTAACAGCTCTTCGGCACTGCAAGTACAGTGCCGCACAGGTTATAAGTATAAACACATCATTCAATACAAAGAACTGTATTGCCGCGATGGCCCAGCAACCAATAAACCTGATAAGGAAGGTGATAATATCTATGGCCACATATATCTTTTTCAATTTCAACAGGGCTACAAGGCTGTTAATTATATGAAGCACAATCATACAAATTAGCGTGTATAAGACCACCAGCTTAATCCACTGGCCCTTGGTCACCCCCTTCGTAAGCCAAATGCCCACTGCATCCGCTACCACAGCAATGATTCCTACTACAGTACGAATGAGAATTCTGTGTCTGGCCTGCAGGTGAATGTCCATATAATCCAAAAGGGCCTCATACTTGTAGTCATAGAGTAGTACCAGTGAAAACAATACAAGTTGTAATATTAGTTTTATCCATATCGATGATTGCCTTTTCTTATCCTCTTCATCTTAATTATCTTTATAGCATACAGGTCTTTCGTTTTTCCGTACAACATCAAAGGTCAAGTTGTTAACATCCGTCTCCCAAGTTATAAATTCTGCCAGATTAGCAAACCTGCGAATTCGATAATTCTCATAATCATGTGCAATAAGCAACTCGCCTTTTGAATCTATCCATGGATTAATTCCCCTTCTCTTCTTTTGCTGCCCGCTTTCTTCTTCGCTGTTCTCGGTTATTTTCCTTACAGGCAAGCACCTCTACTACAGCATCCGTCATCTCCGTCGGCCAGGTTTCTCCAACCGGTTCAACATTTGCCCATGGAACCAGTTTCGCGTAATCTTCATCAAACACAATGGTATAAGGCGGGCCATATTGATCATTAACCGCCATGAACAACTTTCTGCCCTCACCAATCGGGATTTGTGCTTCCTGACCCATTCCATCTTCAAGTCCATCAAATATCTCTTTATTGATTTCATAAAGGCTGAAACTGGTTGCCCCTATGAAAGCTGTGTAGAGATCTCGGTCTTCATCATATCCGGCCTTCCAAAGATACCCCTCTTTAAATTGCATGTTTTCCCTCCCGAATTAAATATATAATATACATTCTTTCTCTTTTCCCATGCCATTACGAATATGTTAAGCGCCAGGAAAATTATGATTTATTACTGTTATGTAAATCAACTTCATTATAGCATTTAAGGCACATTTTATAAAGATAAATCTAACTACCCGGCTCTTTTTCCCTTAATGAAATATAACGGGAGCGTGTCACGCCCCCGTCAGTAGTATTTAAGGAGAAAGCTGATTATCTCTTTGAGAACTGAGGAGCTGGAGCGTTAAGAAAACGCGCCTCGGATGGCGCGTTTTTAGCGGAAGTTTCCGAGGCTATGCCGAGGAAAGCGTGCACCCTGCAAAGGGTGCACTTGGAACTAAAAAAGACTCCCGGTGTATACCGAGAGTCTTCTGTAATCCCTTGCGGGAGTCTTTTTTGTTCCAAATTATCTCTTGCTGAACTGGGGTGCACGACGAGCTTTCTTTAAGCCGTACTTCTTTCTTTCCTTCATACGAGGATCTCTTGTTAAGAAACCTGCCTTCTTTAATATAGGTCTGAAATCTGCATCAACAGTAAGTAATGCACGAGAGATACCGTGACGAACAGCGCCTGCCTGGCCGGTGAATCCGCCGCCCTTAACAGTAACGATTACATCGTACTTATCAAGAGTTTCTGTAAGAACGAGGGGCTGACGAACGATAACCTTTAAGGTCTCAAGACCAAAGTAATCATCAATGTCTCTCTTGTTGATAGTAATGGTTCCCTTACCGGGTACTAAGTAAACACGGGCTACAGAAGACTTTCTTCTTCCGGTTCCGTAATATTTAACTGCTTTAGCTGCCTTAGCCATTTTGACTTATCTCCTTTCGGTTTCCTCTTAGAATGTTAATACTTCAGGTTTCTGAGCTTCATGCTTGTGTTCGGGTCCTGCATAAACAAAAAGCTTCTTGATCATCTGTCTTCCGAGAGGTCCCTTGGGAAGCATTCCTCTTACAGCAATCTCGATAACTTCTTCGGGCTTTGTTGCAAGCTTTTCTTCTAAAGACATTTCGGTAACACCACCGATGTAATCTGAGTGACGGAAATACTTCTTTTCCTTCATCTTCTTACCGGTTACAGTAATCTTCTCTGCGTTTACAACGATTACATAATCGCCTGTATCAACATGAGGTGTAAAAATAGCTTTGTTCTTTCCTCTTAAAACCTTAGCAATTTCACTTGCCATACGTCCAAGGGTCATATCTGTAGCATCAACTACATACCATTTTCTTTCGATGGTAGCAGGGCTGGCCATAAATGTTTTCATTAGGTTTCCTCCATAAATAGTAAATCTACTCGTGAATCTATCTATTAATATGTCTTACCGGGGCTTTGGCTGGACATATATAATATCAACATACATTCGCACGCTAAATTATTGTATATTCTGAAATGACTGTTGTCAAGCAAAAAATACACTAAATTCAAGGTTTTTAAATCATATATCAGCTTCCAAAAACTTAAAGTCCGCTAAAAGTAAACCATGGGCGGGAGCTGTCGGACCTGCCACGGTTCTGTCACAGCTTTCAAGAATTGTTTTTACCTTTTCAGGTTCCATCCCTTTGATTCCGACTTTAATCAAGGTACCCGCTATGATTCGAACCATATTATATAAAAAGCCGTTACCAGTCACGCTGATGATAACTTCTTCTTTTTCTCTCTTAATATCTATACCGCAGACATTTCTGACGGTGGTTTCTGCCTGTGTCTGCGCAGAGCAGAAGCTCTTAAAATCATGCTCTCCCACCAGGTACGCTGCTGCCTGAAGCATTAATTGAATGTTCAGAGGCCTGTTT
>JAZUJC010000282.1:0-3081 GCA_045642625.1 Lachnospiraceae bacterium | reverse complement strand
TATTCCGAACCAAACATTCCTCACAAAATAACAAAGCTTCGGGCGACATCATTTCAAACCGCCCAAAACTAATGTCTGTAGCCAATACTAAAACTGAAAATAAATGAAGGTTGATGCATCATAGTTGGGCCCATACACGCCAAATATAACCATAACCGTTATCGCCAACAGGAAAACAACACATTGAACTATGGCAGGGCTCTTAACAATTAAGGCCGGGATATTTTTCTTTTGCCTTTTAAGAATGTCCGCAGCTAACAGTACAAGTATAGATATTGCCAAAACAATAAGCTCCGGCTTATCAAGCCCCATATCCAGTAAAGAACCGTTAACGAACTGAACCGGTCTGAATGTAACTATGGATTTACCCAAAAGATATATTGCCTCAAATAGAGTTTCTGCTCTAAAAAATACCCACAATGCCGTCACCACAATAAAATTGACTGCTATCTGAATAAAAAATACAAAGCCTTTCCCGGCTTTTGAAAGTAAACGTTCCGGAAATCTCTTTACAAGCATCTCCTCAATAACTCTTATAATACCGTGCAGCAGCCCCCAAATTACAAAGTGCCAGGCTGCACCGTGCCAGAGACCGCTTACTAAAAATATTATTAAAATATTCAGGTATTTTCTTGCGCTACCCTTCCGGCTTCCTCCCAGAGGAAAATACAAATAGTCCCTAAACCAGGTTGAGAGCGACATATGCCACCTGTCCCAGAAGTCTTTAAGGTTCACCGACAAATAGGGGGTATTGAAATTATCACAGAGCTTAATCCCCATCATTTTTGCAGCACCGATTGCAATATATGTATAACCTGCAAAATCACAATATATCTGAACAGAAAAAAGAACCATTGCCACGATAATCTGAAGTCCCGAATATCCTCTGAAATTATTGATATCGAATACGGTATTAACAGCAATGGAGGCTCTGTCGGCAATCATAAGCTTTAAAAAATATCCCCACAGCATTGTTGAAAATCCGGCAATAAATTCCTTTTCGGAGAAGAGATTTTCTTTGTCAAGCCTGTTTATCTGGCCAAGAAGATTTCCGGAACGTTCAATGGGCCCGGCCACCAGCTGGGGAAAAAATGATACAAACAGCGCATACTTAACAAAATTTCTCTCGGGAGCAGATCCCCTGAAAACATCTATCGTGTAGCCAACTGCCTGAAATGTATAAAAAGAAATGCCTACCGGCAGCAATATATCAACAAAAGAAATATTGGTTTTTGCAACTGTATTGATGGAATCAATTAAGAAATTAAGATACTTAAAAACAACAAGAATACCGATATTGATTACCAGGCTTCCTGCCACTATCGCCTTTTTGATTCTGATTCTGTCATTAAACCCGGCCAGCAGCAAACCGGAAAGATACGTTACCGCAACAGAGGTTAACAACAAAAGAACATATGCCACATTCCAGCACATATAAAAATAGAGACTCGCAAAAAGAAGCCAAAAAGAGCGAACCCTTTTTGGCACTATAAAATATATCGCTATACAAATCGGAAAAAATATCAAAAACGATAACGAATTAAAAAGCATAAAAACCCAATTCCCGCATTGCTGCTTTTACTTAAATATGTGCTCCACAAAAAACTCATTTCCCCTGGCATTTATCCGGGCATAGGCCCCGCTTACAAAGGGAATCATAGGGGACAAATGACCAAGATCCATGCCATAAACAATCGGCACATTAAACTGCTTCAAATAGTCAACATTTGCTTCGTAGGGTGTAAAACCGTCGAAGTTATCCCGGTACTGAAGAGGGCGACCGATTACAAATCCCTTCAAATATTTAAACCAGCCTGCTTCATTAAGGCTCCAGAGGGCCCTTCTGATACTCATGGCATTAAGATCACAGCTTTCAAGAAACCAGATAATACCGTCCTCTTTATATTTTTCGCAAAATTCTTTTACCCTGTCGTATTTGGTGCCTACCAGTCCCACAATAACATCAAGACAGCCTCCGATAAGTCGGCCTTCAATGTGCACTTCTTTTTCGGATAATTCATTTTGGGTTACATTTTCACCCTCTGACTCAGGAGCCACGATAATCTGATTATAGGGCTCGGTAATATTGTAGGGTGCACAGGGGTTGGTGTCTCTGTCGGGCCAGCCTGCCTCCCAACCGTCATAGTTGGAAAAAGAAAGCCTGCTTCCCGTGAGGACTGAAAAAGCATCCCCGATAGACGGATGCCAGGGATCCATTCCAAAATCGGACACACAGGGACCGTAAACTGCTGCAGTATCGCAAAGTGTGGGCAGTAAAAAAGTCAAATTGGTGTTATCGGAATACCCTATAAACCACTTGGGATCGGCCTTTTTTATTCCCTCAAAGTCCACAAAGGGTAAATCCTCACACATAAGCTCACCGCCGCCGCAGGACATAATAATGTCACATGGACGATTCATAAAAAA
The DNA here is from genome assembly GCA_045642625.1 of Lachnospiraceae bacterium. Lineage (GTDB taxonomy): Bacteria > Bacillota > Clostridia > Lachnospirales > Lachnospiraceae > UBA1258. The sequence continues at coordinate 654 of JAZUJC010000282.1, read as the reverse complement.
ATCATTTATTTCGGCGCCACAGGCCTCGGGAGTATTACTTTTTCCGATACCAAGGCTTGCCTGAACATTGGGTCCTTCAAGAAGCTTATAGCCCATATTGCTGAATTTTTTCTTGGCGCTGTCGTATCTTATATCATAAGGTGGCGTAGCACAGCCAAAAGAAGGTGCTATAAAACCTATAGTTCCACCCTTTTTTAAACTTTCGGGATATCTCATATCAGTATATTCTCACATTCCTGCAGTTTATTTAGCCAGTCAGGCTCTTCTCTCGTATTATTTCCACTCAAGACGGGCTAATTCACCCTCTGTTTTCATTCCCTCAAAATTGTTCTGCCTTAATGCCTCATAAAGAACTATAGCCACTGAATTTGAAAGATTAAGAGATCTGATTTTGGGCCCCATAGGAATTCTTATACAGTTTTCCTCATTATCGACCAAAATCTCCTCGGGAATACCGGCAGATTCCTTTCCAAACATAATAAAGTCGTTGGGGCCAAAGGTAACCTCTGTGTATGAATGCTTGGCCTTTGTGGTGGCATACCATATTTTAGCTCCGGGATTTTTGGCCAGAAAATCCTCATAATTTATGTAATTATGGATATCCAGATGTTCCCAGTAATCCATTCCGGCCCTTTTAATCGCCTTTTCATCAAG
>JAZUJC010000281.1:0-8503 GCA_045642625.1 Lachnospiraceae bacterium | reverse complement strand
CTTTGGCCGTATATTCGATAATAAGGCAAAAGAAAAAAGGAAAGGGCTGCATAGGATGCCCTGACAGCGGATTTTGCAACAGGAAAGACTGCCATAAAAATTATTAGCCGAATATAATTGTTTTTTGTGCTGTAAAGTGGTTTATTATTTATTTAATAGGCGATTTATATTAAATATTACGATGTGTAAGGAGAGATAGGCATGAACGGCGGAATGATCGCAGGATTAATTGTATTGTTTGTGGGAATACTTGTAGGAGGCTTTGCGGCGTTTCTTATAAAAATGAACTCCGATAAAAAAGCAAAATGTACCCGAATCGCAACCGGTAAGGTTGTTAAATACAAATACGGTGGTACCAAACAGAATCAGTCAATTGCTCCACTGGCAGAGTTTAGCGTTGATGGTAAAAAGTATAAGGCTTACAGACATTACAAGACTGTATCCAGCGTAAAGGTTCATGCTGAGGATATGGAGGCTGCTTCAAAGAAGGAACCCTATGCTATTTTGGAGAACGGAACTTTTTGTTCACGTACCGTTATGGTAAAGCAGGGAGATGTTGATTTTTCAGTTGTAAAGAGTCTTAAGGATTGGGCAAAAGAAATCTGGCCCATCGGATCAGATGTTAAGGTTGTATATAATCCCGAAAATCCTAAGCAGGCCTATGTGGAGCCTATGATGCTTAACACTTCTTTCCCCATTATTCTTATGGTGAACGGTGTTGCTCTTACTATTTTGGGCTTTGTTATATTTTTCCTTTGCAAATAAAAGATTTTTTTGCAGAAATTGAAGTAATATATAGAATTTTCCCGGCTGATTTAGCCATATGATAATTATAGATTTTAATCTGTATGAGTCGCATCCGTAGTGTTTCAAACAATGTTTAAATACTAAATCCAACGGGTGGGAAAAAGGAAAAATATGAAAATAGGAATTATCGGACCCGGAAGAATAGCACATTCATTTTGCGATGCAGCAAGACAGGTTGAAGAGGCTGAGGTTGTTGCAGTAGCTTCAAGAACCAGTCTTGAAAGAGCTCAGGCCTTTGCCAAGGATGAAAATATCCCCGTTGCTTACGGCAATTATGAGGATATGCTGGCTGATCCTGAGATTACAATGATTTATATAGCAACAACACACAATTATCACTATGAAAACATTAAGCAGTGCCTTAACGCTGGTAAGCATGTTCTCAGTGAGAAGCCTATGGTACTTACCGAGGCAGAGTGTATCGATGTAATAAAGCTGGCCAAGGAAAAGAATTTATTCCTTATGGAAGGTATGTGGTCAAGATTCCTTCCTAAATCATTAAAGGTAAGAGAATGGGTTAAAGCCGGAAGAATCGGCGACGTAAAGCTTTCTCAGGGCACTATCGGTTTTGTGGCTCCAGTGGATTATGATGACAGATTTTATAATCCCAAGCTCGCAGGCGGTGTTCTTTTGGATATGGGTATTTATCTTATTGATTTATTACCCTATTTCGCTTGTCAGGAGATTAAGGATATCAAGGCTACCCCAATGCTGGCTTCTACCGGTGTTGACTGCAATTTGAATATTACAATGCAGCTTGATGATGCAATTGCCAGCGGACAGGCTACGGTTCAGGCAGTTGTTCCCGAGGATGCGTATGTATACGGTTCAAAGGGATACATTTATATACCCAAGATTCACTGGGGTCATGAAGCGGTTCTTTATGATGAGAATCAAAAAGAAGTAGAGCGCTTTTCAGAGCCCGGCAGCGGAAGCTTTAAATACGAGATTATCGAGGCAATTAACTGCATCAAAGCCGGTAAGCTTGAAAGCGATATAGCAAGTCATGAAATGACTTTGGCAACAAGCCGCATTTATGATAAGTTTTTAAATGAATGGAAGAACATGGCTTAAAGTCCATATATTTGATACGACTGGATAAGGGAAAGGTTTTCTTTCCCTTATTTTTGTAAGAAGAAAAGAATACCGTAGTAACGGAAAGGTGAAATTATGGCTAGAGTAGGCGGATCAATGGGCCCCAGAGGCTTTTTAACCGAAGAAGAGAAAAAGAATATGCCCAAAGTAACCAAGGGGCTTATAGTAAGAATCCTTTCTTACTTAAAACCCTACTGGCTTCAGTTTATTTTTGTTTTTATTGCAATACTGTTGTCGGCTACGGTGGGGCTGTTTCCGTCCATAATTACAGGAAAAATCGTTGATGAGGCTCTGGTGGGAGAAAACTTAAGCCTCCTGGCTAAACTGCTGGTAATAGCTTTTTGTGCTCTGACGGTGAGCCAGCTTATAGGTGTTCTGGAGAGCTATATCAACGCCTGGATTTCTCAGCGAATAATTTATGATATGAAGAATCAGATGTACCGTCATCTTCAGTACATGCCTCATTCTTTCTTTACCACAGAAAAGCAGGGTGATATTATTACCCGAATGAATACGGATATCAGCGGTGTAAGCTCGGTAATCAGCGGTACTCTGTCCAGTATAGTAAGTAATATTGCGACGGTTATTACAACACTGGTAGCGCTGTTTACCATGAGCTGGCAGCTGGCCCTTGTTGGAATGTGTATCATTCCGCTTTTGATCATTCCAACAAAAAGTGCAGGAAAGACCCGATGGAAGCTTCTTACGCAGAGCCAGGCCAAAAACGATGAAATGAATCAGGTAATCAATGAAACTCTTTCGGTAAGCGGTTCCTTACTGGTTAAGTTTTTTACAAGAGAGCAGGCTGAGTATGAGAAATTTGTTAAGGTAAACGGTGAAGCAACCTCCCTTTCGTTAAAAGAACGTCAAAGCGGAAAGTGGTTTGGCGTGGTAATGGGAATGTTTACCCAGATAGGCCCTCTTTTGATTTATTTTGCCGGTGGATTGCTGATTATTAATAAAACTGACACAGCACTGACGGTAGGTACCATTACCGCAACGGTAGCGCTTATCAACCGTCTCTATCGCCCGGTGGAATCGCTTCTTAACATTCAGGTGGACTTTACCAGGTCGCTGGCGCTGTTTACACGAATTTTCGATTACTTTGACAGGGAAAATACCATTGTTTCTCCCGAAAACGGACAGAAGCCAGATGTGGAGCTTCAGCCAATAGTTTATGATCATGTTGCCTTCAGCTATGATGCGGAGCAGCCCTTATTGACGGATGTTAACTTTACCGTACCCGGCGGAAAGATGTACGCGATAGTAGGACCTTCCGGTTCAGGTAAATCAACGGTGGTTAACCTGATCCCAAGACTTTACGATGTTCTTGGAGGTAAGGTCACAATTGCCGGGGTGGATGTAAGGGATATGGACCTTAAGTATCTTCGAAGCTGTATCGGTGTTGTTACCCAGGAATCCTACCTGTTTAACGGCACAATCCTGGATAATCTTAAATACGCCAAAGAAGATGCCACCATGGAGGAAGTTAAGAGAGCCTGCCGGATAGCCAATATCCACGACTTTATCGTTTCTCAGCCAAAGGGATATGATACTGAGGTCGGTAACCGTGGACTAAAACTGTCAGGCGGTGAGAAACAGCGTATTTCAATAGCCAGGGTTATTCTTAAGAATCCTAAGATTCTGATTCTTGATGAAGCAACAAGTGCACTTGATTCGATTTCGGAGAATGCCATTCAAAGTGCCCTCGAGACTATGATGCAGGGTCGAACCAGTATAGTAATTGCGCACAGGCTTTCAACAATCCTTAAGGCGGATCGTATTCTGGTGGTTAAAGGTGGTGTGATTGCCGAGCAGGGTACCCACGAGGAACTGCTGGCTCAGGGCGGAATATACCGTCAGCTGTATGAAACCCAGTTCAGACAGGCAATCGATGCTGAGGCTTCCGGGGAAAAAGAAAATTTTGATGTTCAGATTCTTTCTACTGAATATAAAGTGCAGTCACTGAGGGAAGAAGATATTTCTGACGTTTACAGACTGTTTAAGTCCAATGAGCGATATTATAAATATCTTGAAAATGTTCCCACGATGGAAAGCCTTACCGAGGTAATAACAAAGCTTCCGGGCACTGCAGAGGGTACTGTCAATAAGCATTTTGTGGGCTTTTACGATAAGGGAAAGCTTATTGCGGTACTTGATTTGACGGTAGGATATCCCGAAAACGACGACGCCTTTATCGGATGGTTTATGGTGGATGGGGAGCTTCAGAGAACAGGAATCGGTTCCCGCATTTTTGCCGATATAAGAGCTGCCATGAAGGCCCAGGGCTATGATTATTTGTCACTTCATTGCAACAGGGATTATGCAGAGGCAATTGCCTTTTGGAAAGCCCAGGGTTTTGAGCCTACAGGAGAGGAATACGACAAGGACGGTTATCCTATATGTACATATTCCCGAAGCATATAATTGTGGATATTTTCCTTTACAAACCTAATAAATCGTAATAGAATAACTCAAAAGAAAGACAATGGCGTCTTGGGGTTTAGGCTCTAAGACGCCCTTTTTTTATGTCACATTCCTGGTGATTGCCATAGTCGGTGAATCGCTAAATATAAAGGATGTGAAATGCAGGATTTTTATGATTAGAAAACTTATTCTGGCAGACGGAACTGAATTTACCGGAAATGGCTTTGGCTCGGACAAAGAAGCTGTGGTGGAACTGGTATTTAATACTTCCATGGTTGGTTACCAGGAAATTTTGTCAGATCCTTCATATACCGACCAGGCCGTTGTTATGACCTATCCGCTTATAGGAAATTATGGAATGAATGACGATGATTATGAAACCGTAACGCCTTCAATTTCCGGAATGATTGTAAGGGATTATAACGATGAACCCTCTAATTTCAGAAGTTCAAATACTTTGTCGGAAATAATGAAAAAATATGAAATTGCCGGCATAAGTGATTTGGATACAAGAAAGCTGGGCCGTCACATTCGTGATGTGGGAAGCTGTCTTGCGCTGATAACCGATGAAAGCTGTTCTGTAGAAGAGGGGCTTAAGAAGATTGCGGATTACAAGGTTCCTCACGATGCGGTTTCAAGGGTAAGCACAAAAGAAATATATGAGTGCACCTGTGATGCTGAGGCTTGCGGCTTAGCAGGTGAAGCATGCTGTGAAAAAGAAAGTAAGTATCATATTGTGGCAATCGACTGCGGTATGAAAGCAAATATAACAAGAATGATGGTAAAGAAGGGGCTTGATGTTACAGTTGTGCCCTGGAATACCTCGGCTGAAGATATTATCAGCTTAAGTCCCGATGGTGTGTTTATTTCAAACGGCCCCGGGGACCCTACGGATGTAGGCGCAACGATAGATACAATAAAGAAGCTTCACGGTAAATATCCTATTTTCGGAATTTGTCTTGGTCACCAGATTATTTCTTTGTCATACGGTGCCAAAACCTACAAGCTGAAATTCGGCCACCGTGGCGGAAACCACCCGGTAAAGAATCTGCTTACCGATAAAATCGAAATAACATCGCAGAATCACTCCTATGCGGTTGATGTTGATAGTGTTGCAAATACCGATTTGGAGATTACGCATATAAATCTTTTGGACAATACGGTGGAGGGCATTCGCTGTAAGAAAGACTATGCCCAGAGCGTACAGTACCATCCTGAAAGCGCTCCCGGACCTCAGGACAGCAGTTATTTGTTTGACGACTTTATTGATTTGATTCGTCAGTGGAAAGAGGAGGGTCAGAAAAATGCCTAAAAGAACAGATATACACAAAATACTTGTTATTGGCTCCGGCCCCATAGTTATCGGACAGGCAGCAGAATTTGACTATGCAGGCACACAGGCTTGTCTGGCACTTCGCGAGGAAGGATATGAGGTTATTCTTTGTAACTCAAACCCTGCCACCATAATGACCGACCAGTCCATAGCTGACAAGGTTTATATGGAGCCTCTTACACTGGAATTTATGGCCAAGATTATCAGAATGGAGCGACCTGACGCAATTTTGCCCGGCATAGGCGGTCAGACCGGTCTTAACCTTGCCATGCAGTTAGAGCGCAAGGGTGTTCTTAAAGAATGTAATGTAGAGCTTCTTGGTACGGATATTGACAGTATTAACCGTGCTGAAGACAGAGAATTGTTTAAGGAGCTTTGTATAGAGCTTGGTGAGCCGGTACTTCCCTCACTGATTGCAGAAAGCATGGAAGAAGGCTTTGCGGCTGCCAGGGAAATAGGCTTTCCTGTTGTAGTGCGCCCTGCCTTTACATTGGGCGGTACAGGCGGTGGTTTTGCCGATAACGACCGGGAACTTCATGATATTTTGAAAAACGCCCTGGTTCTTTCTCCCGTTCATCAGGTGCTTATTGAAAAGAGCGTAAAGGGATACAAGGAAATCGAATACGAAGTAATGCGTGATGCCAATGATACCGCCATTACTATTTGTAATATGGAAAACCTGGATCCGGTAGGTATTCATACCGGTGACTCAATAGTAGTATGTCCTTCTCAGACTATTACCAACAAGGAATATCATATGCTTAGAGACAGTGCTCTTAAGATTATCAGAGCACTTAAAATAGAGGGTGGCTGTAACGTTCAGTTTGCACTGGACCCCAAGTCGTTCCAGTATTATCTGATTGAGGTTAACCCCAGAGTTTCCCGTTCGTCGGCACTGGCATCAAAGGCCAGCGGTTATCCTATTGCCAGGGTATCGGCTAAAATCAGTGTGGGATTAAGGCTGGATGAAATCAGGCTTGCCAACACACTTGCAAGCTTTGAACCTGCCCTTGACTATGTAGTTACCAAGATGCCCAGATTCCCCTTTGATAAGTTTTACGATGCCAACAATTCACTGGGCACACAGATGAAGGCAACCGGTGAGTGTATGAGTGTTGGCCGTACCTTCGAGGAAAGCCTTCTTAAGGCAATAAGATCGCTGGAAATCGGTGTTTATCACTTATACAGTCCTAAGTTTGATTCTTTTTCAAAAGAAGAACTTCTTAAGTATATTGAAATCGGTACCGATGACCGTGTATATGCAATTGCTGCACTTCTTAGAATGGGAGTGGATGTTGACGATATTTCAAGGGCAACGGGAATCGATTTGTTCTTCTTAAGAAAGCTTAGAAACATTACCGATATGGAAAAGCTTATTGAGGCTGCACCCGGGGATTTGGATATTCTTTCCAAGGCTAAGAAAATGGGCTTTGCCGACAAGGAGATTGCAATTCTTTGGAATAAAACCCAGCGTGAGATTTTTGATTTGAGAAAAGCTCATGGCATGTTCCCCGTATATAAAATGATTGATACCTGCGCATCGGAGTTTGACAGTTATATTCCCTATTTTTACTCCACCTACGAAGACGAAAACGAGTCAAAGGTATCAGATAAAAAGAAGATTATCGTGCTTGGTTCGGGCCCTATTCGAATCGGACAGGGTGTTGAGTTCGACTATTCAACCGTACATGCGATTAAGACAATCAAGGCGGCCGGTTACGAGGCTATTATTATAAACAATAACCCCGAAACCGTATCCACCGACTATACCACCTCAGACAAGCTCTATTTTGAGCCTCTTTGTGTTGAGGACGTAATGAATATTATTGAGATGGAAAAGCCTGAGGGTGTAATTGCCATCCTTGGCGGACAGACCGCAATTAACCTGGCTAAACCTCTTAAGGAATACGGTGTTACCATTATCGGAACCGACTGTGATGCTATTGATAAGGCTGAGGACCGTGACCAGTTTGAACACCTTCTTTCAGAGCTTGATATCCCCCAGCCCAAGGGCATGGCGGTTACCAATATTGAAGCCGGTGTGGCTGCGGCCAATGAAATCGGTTATCCCGTTCTCGTGCGCCCCAGCTTCGTGCTTGGCGGTCGTGCAATGCAGATTGTGTCAAAAGAAGCCGATATGCGCAAATACTTAAAGACAGCTGTTGAGGTAGACGAGGATAAGCCGGTACTTGTTGACAGATATATTAAGGGTCGCGAGGTAGAGGTTGACGCCATTTGTGACGGAAGAAACGTATTTGTGCCCGGTATTATGGAGCTGGTAGAAAGAACCGGTGTCCATTCCGGTGACTCAATTAGTGTATACCCGCCCTTCAGTATTTCAGACAAGGTCAAAGGAACAATCCTTAGATACACCAAGAAGCTTGGCCTTGGAATAGGTATTGTGGGTCTTTTCAACATACAGTTTATCGTTGATGAGCACGACGATGTATTTATTATCGAGGTTAACCCCAGATCCTCAAGAACAGTTCCCTTCCTGTCTAAGGCAACAGGCTATCAGCTGGCAGATATTGCCACATTGGCAATACTTGGCGTCAGCCTTAAGGAACAGGGAATAATGGACCTTTATCCCGATGAAAGAGATAACTGGTACGTTAAGGTTCCTGCATTTTCTTTTTCAAAGCTTAAAGGAATGGATGCCTACTTATCACCTGAAATGAAATCTACAGGTGAAGCAATAGGCTATGATAAAACAATATCCCGAGCAATGTATAAGGCCTTGATTGCCTCCGGAATAAAGCTTCAGAACTACGGTACAGTGCTGGTAACCCTTGCCGATGAGGACAAGGAGGAAGCATTGCCTTTAGTTAAGAGATTTTATGA
>JAZUJC010000280.1:0-6607 GCA_045642625.1 Lachnospiraceae bacterium | reverse complement strand
CTTTAAAATTCAATTCATTTATAGCTTCCAATATTAGTTCTGAAGGAACTTCGTGGCTAACAAAGGCTTTACCGATTCGGTTAAGTAAAACCATAACAATTTTTCCTTCTGAGTTCTTTTTATCATATGTAAGGGCATTATAAATGTCCTGAACCTTATCGGTTTCTATTGAAATGGGCAGATAAAAAGGAACAAACATATCTCTTATTTCGTAATATACATCTGAACTGATTAAATCCATTTTGTAAGAAATATAGGCAGCGGCAACACAACCTAATGCAACACATTCACCGTGAATATACTGGTCAGAAAGAACGCTTTCAATTCCGTGTCCGATGGTATGACCGAGATTAAGCAACATTCTTAAACCGGTTTCTTCGTAAGGGTCCTTTTCAACAATTGACTTCTTGATATTGATTGAAGTCTGAAGCATTTGAATCAGTGTATCATTGTCTTTTTCACAAATCTCATACATTTTTTCGATAAGCCAGGTATAGAATTTCTGGTCCTGAATAAGGCCTGCCTTCATAATTTCAGCAAATCCTGCAAAATACTGTCTGTCAGGTAATGACTTTAATGTACTTACATTCATATAAATTAGATTTGGATTATTAAAGGCTCCGATTAAGTTCTTCTTTGCCTTATAATCTATCGCTGTCTTACCGCCAACAGAGGCATCAGCCATAGAAAGAAGGCTTGTGGGACATATTACGTGATTTACACCGCGCATATATATACAGGAAGCAAATCCGGCCATATCTGAGACTACACCACCGCCAAGGGAAATAACAACATCTTTACGTGATAACTTTTGAGTATAAAGAAAATCAAGTATTTCCTGGAGTGTATCCATATTTTTTCTTTCTTCACCGGCTTCAAAAATATATTCGGCAGAAGGTAATGAAATTTTCGATTTTAATTCATCCAAATATATTTTTGATACATTGGTGTCGGAAATTATTACACATTTTGTTGCTTTGGGACACACTTCTTTTATATGATCGTCTAAATTGTCGAAGGAAGTATAAAAAACGATATCGTACTGTTTTACTTTTTTCTCGGTTACTTTAATTGGTTCCATGCTTTAATCCTCATTAATAATATAGTTTCGAAGGATATTTATTCCTCCGGCTATTGGAAATATCGATAAATATTTTAATACAAATTAATGAATAAAAAAAGTCCTGTCACAAAATATGACAGGACGGTAAAACAAATTATAATCCGAATGATTCTGTAATTGTATCCTGAAGATCACCTGAAATATCAACACTCTTAGGAGTAACAATAAATATGTAATTTGAAATCTTCTGGAGATTTCCATCTAATGCATAACAGGAACCGGAAGTGAAATCCAAAATTCTCTGTGCGGATAAATCATCGGCATCTTCGAGATTGAGTACAACTGTTTTGTTGTCCTTAAGTGTCTGGGTAATTTCTCGCGATTCTGATACATTAGTAGGTTTAAATACACATACTGAAGGTGTTTCAGCGTTATTCATTTTTTTTGCCCCCTTACCTGATAATCTGGGTGAAAATGATCTTATTTTAGCTTCTTCTGCAGGAGCATTTGCTGCAGCATCATTTTCGATATAATCATCGTCACCGTATCCACCGGCATCGTATTCATCTTCCGGTTCATCATTATCACTCAACATAAAATTACGAAATTTATCGATAACACTCATTGTTGTTAACTCTCCTTACTGTAATCTCTCTCACCAAATATTCCGGTACCGACTCTGATGTAGGTGGCACCTTCACATATGGCTACCGGATAATCATTGGTCATACCCATAGATAGAATATCCATAGAAACATTATCGTAGTTTTGGGCTTTTATGTCAATGAGTAAATCTCGTAATTCAACAAAATATTGACGATTTTCATCAGAATTGGCTACATATGGTGCTATTGTCATGAGACCTTTGACATGAACATGCGGTAATTCGGATATAGATTTCACTAAATCATGTGCCTCAGAAACATTAATTCCAAACTTGGTCTCTTCCTGTGCAACATTAACTTCAATAAGTATATCTGTTACTGTATTTTGCTTGGCTGATTCTTTTTCAATAACCTTTGCCAGCTCCAACGAATCAACTCCATGAATGAGGTAGGCTTTATTGATAAGATACTTAACCTTATTCTTTTGTAAATGACCTATCATGTGAAATCTTGAATCCTTAGGAGCTTTTTCGTACTTTTCCACAAGGTCCTGGACTTTATTTTCACCGAAGTCACGAATTCCGTAATCATAAGCCTCCATGAGCATTTCAAAGGGCTTGGTTTTGGTAACTGCGATTAATGTTACATCATCTGTGTTTCGACCGGATGATTTACAGCACTCTTCTATTGTATTGATTACTTTATCTAAGTTGTCTTTAATATTGATATCACTCATTAGTATACGAAATCCTTATCAGTTACGACAGATGAGTCAAGAGCTATATAATCATAGGCTCTTAAACCGGTGGCAGTATTGGGTTTTATAATTGAGTATTCGTCATTGGAATATAATATTTCTATCTGCTTGAAATCGGCATAACCCTTATTAATATTATATACACCTACCAGTGTGCCCTGCTTGCCAACGGTAAAGGTCAGTGGCTGATCTGGTGCGGTGACTCCGTTTTCAGGCTCTACATAATACAAAATATCACCGATATTTAAGCCGCTTAATGATACGTAATACTCTTCATCGGTTTCTTTGTATACGGTTACGGGTGTGAATTTTGTTGTAACTTCACCTTTATCTGATACAACCTGTCTGTTAACACCGGGATTAGAACTGTTTCCACCATAGGTGATAAAATTTTTATCAATTAAAAAGAAGGAATTATTGGCAATTGACGAATTTGGTACCTTTAAGCCGGAATCCTCTTCGAGCAATAGTTCTACTTCAACAAAACGGTCATCGGCATAACTAACCATGGAATTTGTAAATGAAAGCTCCACTACAGCGCCATTTTCAAAGTGGTTAGCGATATGGATACGTCCCCAGGATTTTGTTTGAGAGCGTAAAAAGTTTACATTAACATATTCGTCTTCTACAAGCCGGTTTAATTCTTCATTGGGGACAAATATACAGATAGACCAGTTTTCATTGTTGGTATATTTATATACAAAAGAACCCGCTTCCAATAAATCATCATTATAGACGTAGTTAACTTCGTAATTGTCTTTGTTAAAGTCAGCCTCAGTCAGGGATTCACTGGTCTTCATTTCATATCCGTCCTGATAGTATGTAACAATACCTGCATTGGCTGCATAAAAGAACTTTACAATATCAGTGATATGCATTGAATTAATTTCATCTATGCTTGTCAAAAGAAGCTTATTTTCCAATCGAAGCATATCTTCGGATATCTGTTTTTCGAAGGTTTTTACGTCAAAAAAACAGGATTCATCAAAATCTCTTGAAAAAAGCATAACTTCCTGCTTTAAAATATTAAGCTCAGAAGGTGAAAGTGATGTTTCTTCAGTTCCGGGGTCTTTTTTTGTTAAATCGGAAAGCTTTCCTGTTTCATCGATAGCATACACAAGATTGTTGTAAGCTGCCCGCTCTCCGTCTCGAACAAATAATGAAACATATCCGGTTGATTCACTGTAGACAGGGTATTCGTCGCGCAATGCGATACCTGTATAGATTCTGTTTTCGGACAACGTACCGGTTTTTACCTGATAACCTACAATAGTAGATTCTTTTGAACTGAGTACAATTACTGCAATTACATATACAAAAATAAGCGCAAATACAATTAATCCGAAGTTTATTCGATGAGTGTTATGAAATTGAATAATGTTATTATTAGATTTCATTTAATTCATTAAAATGCCCCGGCAAATATGCCGAGGCATAATACTTTCTTATTGAATAAAGATTATAAAGAAACAATAATCTTTGACTTAACAGTTTCAGGAAGTTCGCTTTCGCTTACAGATACTGAAAGAACGAAATCAATACCGAACTTGTCGGAGTATTTCTCAAGCTTTGCAATAACTGCTTCGAAATCTTCGAGCTTTGTCTGGCTCATAACTAAAAATCCGTCAAAATACATCTGCTGTAAATCATGATCCTGAGAAATAATGCCGGCAACAAAACCTAAAAAGCTATCGCTGCTATCAATAAAATAATCGGATACATCTACAAGGCGAACCTTGTTGTTTAATTCGTACATATGCTTTGCGCTACGATCTAAATATACGATGTTACCCGATACTGTTTTAACTTCATTATTAACTTTGTCAAGTAAATATTTTGTCTTTCCTTTACCCTTTTCACCTACAATTAACTGAACCATTGGGAACCCTCCTGAAAGAATAAATTATATAATTATTATAGTTTATGGCCTTATAAAAAACAACAATTATTTAGACAATTAACCTATTATTTACTTAAGTTCACACAAAGACAAAAGGTTAGTCATTTCTGTATATAAATCGTCTCTGGAATCGGCTCCCATAACGAGCGCGATATAAGGTTTTGAATTGATATCTCTGGTTAATACTATGAGACAATGACCGGCTTCCGTTGTGGTTCCTGTTTTTCCACCAACAATTTTGATGCTTGCCGGAGACTGGTAATTACCAACAAAATATTGATTGGTATTTTTGGAGGATACTTCTCTTTCACCACCGCTTACGGAATGAATAAGTGTAGAGTATTCGTTGCATTGCATTACTTCAAGAAGAAAAGGATCCTGAATAACAGCATTGAATATAAGGTATAAATCGTAGCCTGTAGTATAATGATCCGGGCTTCCAAGACCTGTGGGATCTGTAAAATGAGTGTTTGTGCAGCCAAGAGCACGGGCTTCACTGTTCATTAATTCTACAAAATCATCAACTGTTCCCGATACATTTTCCGCTATAGCCATAGCCACATCGTTGTAGGATGATAAAAGGCATAAATGAAGCGCCTGATCCAGGGTAAAATAATCGCCCCTGTTTAATCCCAGTAATACAGCGCCCTGATTATCTATGGTTGTTACGGCATCTTTACAAGTAATAATTGATTCGGGAGTCATATATTTTAATGCAACATATGCGGTCATAAGCTTTGTTATACTTGCAGGAAATCTACGCTCAAAGGCATTGACGGAATAAATTACTTCCTGATTTGTTGCATCTATCAACAAAGAACAGGTGCTTGAAATATTAGAAAAATCATTGGAAGTCACATCACCGTTATATACACACAAATCCGCAGCAAAACCGGGTGTTCTGTTGTCATATTCACTATGGGAAATGACCGATGTCCTGCCCGTGGTACTTCTTGAATCTTTTGTGTAATCAGAAAAAGGCATCCAGGTTTGCGTGGATTTACAGCCACACAAAGATGATGCCAAAATAAGACATAATATAATAGATAACAGTTTATTTGTACATTTCACGCCACTCTAAATCCCCACGATCCAGTGATTTTATCAATAATTCAGCTGAGGCCAAATTGGTGGCCAAAGGGATATTGTGCATATCACATAAATGCATGAGATTGCTTACATCCGGTTCGTGATTCTTTTTTGTAAGAGGATCTCGCAAAAAAATCACAAGGTCAATCTGGTTATGTTCAATCTGCGCCCCAATCTGCTGTTCGCCCCCTAAATGTCCCGCTAAATATTTATGAACAGTAAGATTTGTTACTTCTTCAATAAGCCTTCCGGTTGTTCCGGTAGCATATAATTCGTTTTTACTTAAAATTCCCCTGTATGCAATACAAAAGTTCTGCATAAGTTTCTTTTTTGCATCATGTGCAATCAAAGCAATATTCACTAGAATACCTCTCTCTTCTCTCGAACGGTTGTACCCGAACGAAATCGAATATTAATTACAAACCCCATTCCAATATATAAACTCAATAGTGACGTCAATCCATAACTGACAAAAGGAAGTGTTAATCCTGTATTTGGAAGAATAAACGTCGTTACACCGATATTAAAGAATGTCTGAATACCGATTAAAACACCAAGACCAACACTTATAACCCGCCCAGCATGATCTTTGGCCCTTCGACCTATCAGGAGACACTCAAATACTATTAAAAACAACAGTATTAATACGGTCATTGTACCGATAAATCCAAGCTCTTCACCGATAACTGCAAAAATGAAGTCGGTGTCTGATTCGATAATATAATTACCGTTTTTTAGAGAACCTACAACATTGTTGTTATAGCCTTTTCCCCATAACTGACCTGAACCGATAGCTATAACTGAATTGGCCTGCTGATATGCATCATCAACATATTTTTCGGGGTAAATAAATGAAAGGATACGTTTCCTTTGATAGTTGTCTATTAATGTTTGCCCCTCTTTAAGAATCGTACTGAAGAATACAATAACTGCAGGTACTGCAACCGCTAAAGCAGCCGCAATGTATTTCCAGCTTATGCCACCAACAAATAAAATTACGCATAAAATAATAAATACAACGATTGTTGTGGATAAGTCGGGCTGATCCAATATAAGGAACAGCGGAACTGCTGCAAGTATAAAATAACTAACCAAAAATTTGAGGCTGTTTATGTCCTCTTTATACTTCATAATAAACTGTGCAAAAAAAATAATCAATAAAATTTTGGCAGTCTCCGAAGGCTGAAATCTTA
>JAZUJC010000279.1:0-7449 GCA_045642625.1 Lachnospiraceae bacterium | reverse complement strand
ATGAGCTGGAATTTAAACCGGACGATTTTTATATAATCGGCAGTAATAAGGTTCTTCTTGATTATATAACAGGTGTTCTTCCTGATCTTGATGTTTACGGCGTACGACAAATGACAATGGCTGAGCTTTTTGCAAGGCTTCTTTACGAGGATTGGGGAGTAAACAGGTACAAGATAAGGCAGCTTCCCAAGAATGCCCGGGAAGTAGCGGTTAAAGCCGGAAGAAACTGGTTTGAAAACCTGGAGCGCTTTGCAGGTGAAATTGAATCCGGGATTATTCCGGATGAAGATATAGTAATACCTAAAAACGGTAACGTTATTTTGTCTACAGGCGACATTCAAAAGGTGATTAGCGATCTTAAGGACAAGCCTATGATTCAAAAGCTTGAACGCCTTAATGATTTACTGATGTCCGGACTCGAGACCGAATTGTACGGGCGGTATTATTCCTACAACAATGAGGAGCAAAAGAAGCTTACCGCTCATTTTAAAAATTATTTTAACAAGTTTTTCTATAAGAAATCGGTCTTTGAACTGTATGAACAGTTTGTTGCCGGTATGCGCGTGCAATACCCGGATGTTCCCTATATTCAGGGTGAACCGGACTTGTACGACCTGGCTTCTCTGGCTTATCTTTACAAAAGAATCAAGGAAACCCAGGTTATACAGGAGGCCAGTCATGTGGTTATCGATGAAGCCCAGGATTTCGGTATAATGGCATACATATCTCTAAAATATTGTATGAGTAAATGTACTTTTACAATCATGGGAGATGTGGCTCAGAATATCAATTTCGGCACGGGGCTTGGTGACTGGGAAGAATTGAAGGCAGTAATGCTGCCGGATAAATATGACTATTTCGGACTTCTTAAGAAAAGTTACCGAAATACCGTAGAGATATCAAAGTTTGCCACGGATATTTTAAGGCACGGTACCTTTCCGATTTATCCGGTGGAGCCTATTGTCAGACACGGCGAGAAGGTTGATATTGCCAGAGCCGGCAGCAGGGAGGGCTTAAACCGTCTGATTGCCGACAAGGTATATCGTTTCAAACAGGCCGGCTATGAGACAATTGCGGTTATATGTAAGGATGCGGGTGAGGCAAAAGAAGCATACAGTCAGCTTAAAGAAATCAGGTTCAGAAATGAAAAGATAGAAGATATTCGTTTATTTACCGATGCTGGTAGTGAGTCTGAGGAAAATGACGGTGAAACGCAGCACCACAATGAATTCGGTAAAGGTGTTCTGGTGTTGCCCCTTGAATATTCCAAAGGTTTGGAATTTGATGCGGTTATTGTTTATGATGCCAACGAAGAGGCCTACCCTTATGAGGACAGCTTTGCCAAGCTGTTATATGTGGCGGTAACCAGAGCCCTTCATGAGCTTAGCGTATTTTATACCGGCGAGCTTACCGGGCTTATTAGGGAGCCGGTTCCTGAGGACAGGGTAAATATAAGCTTTTCCGAAGATGATTTTCATCAGGATCCCTTTGCGTTTGAAGAGGAATTCAAAACAAGGGAAATTATCGCCAAAGAGCAGGCCGAGAACGGTGATGTGGTAATGCGTGACCGTGATACCTTCGGACCTCGCCGAATCGAAAAGGTGCTTGCGGAGAAAGAACAGGCTGAAAAGAAACGAATTGCGGAAGGGGAACAGGCAGGAAGGAATAAGTTTTCCGAAAAAGGCCTGATTTCAGATAAGCGCCCGGTTGTTACTCCGGGATTTGGTCAGCAAATTGGCAAGTATAAAAACCGCCTCGTGAGGGAAATAAACGGTCATGGCAGTTCTTTTGATACAAAGCATAAGAATGCCGGATTAAAAGATATTGCTTCCTTGTCCGAGTATGGTTCAATGCCGGATGGTACCAGCATACAGCCCCTCGGTCACGGAAAGATTGATGTTTCAATAAAGTGGGTTATTAAGGACAAAAAATATATTGAGGCAGTAAGCGGTTACGGAACTCTTAGAATAACTCCGGTTTCCGAAGAAACTGCAAGAATTTCTTTTTACAAAAACGACAAAATTAATTTTGGCAAATTGCCTGAAGAAATAAAGCCCACAGGGTCCTTTAAATATTCGGTAAGGGAATCTAAGGAAACGGTGGAGCTGGTACTTCCAAAGCTTAAAGTGTCGGTAAACAAAAGAAACGGTCTGTTAAGTTTTTATAACTCTCAGGGAAGCCTTCTTTTGACAGAAAAGGCCGATTGCCCCAGACAGTATCACGGAAGAGAGGATATGTGGTGGCAGTATTTTGACTTTGGTAAAAAAGAAAACATCAGCTCCCGGGGAGAAGGGGATAAATGGGATACTTTGGATAATTCGGCAAGATATATATCTCATGGTGATCAAAAGAAGGCTTCGGTTATGATGTCGTCGGCAGGGTATCAGCTGGTGGTGGCAGAGGGGATTAAGTCACTTTTGTGCACTATACCGGCATACGGACCGTATATAAGCTTTGAAGGAGCCGGAGGGATTGATTACTTTATAAGATCCGCAAGATAGCTATAGGCTGAAAGCCGGGAAATAAACGGGGAAAAAGAAAAGGAAAGCCCTATTTTATTGTTTGGGTGTTGAAAGATTAGCGTATATCTGCTATTCTTTTCTCTCGGGTCAAACTTTATGCTTGATTCATTATTGTACTGAGGGAAGGCTTATCGGCCTGGAAAGTGTTTATAAAATGAACGTATTTTTTGAAAAGAAATTATCCATTCCTGCTGAAGTTAAGGAAATGTATCCGATTTCCAAAACTGTTCAGGATACGGTAGAAAACAGAAGAAATGAGCTTAAGTATATTATGGATGGCAACTCGGACCGCTTTATTTTGATAATCGGTCCCTGCTCGGCCGACATTGAAGAAAGCGTGCTTGATTATACGCTGCGCCTTAGAAAACTATACGATGAGGTCAGTGATAAGATTTTTATTATTCCCCGTGTTTTTACCAACAAGCCCAGAACTACCGGTTATGGCTATAAGGGAATTCTTCATCAGCCCGATCCTACCGGAAAGGCGGATTTGTTTAAGGGAATAATTGCTACCCGTGAAATGCATGTTAAAGTAATCGAGGAAACCGGTTTTACCTCAGCAGATGAGATGCTTTACCCCGAAAATTATAAATATCTTGATGATGTGCTTGGTTATGTAAGTGTTGGAGCCAGGTCTGTTGAAAATCAGCAGCACAGGCTTACTGCCAGCGGGGTTGAGGTTCCGGTAGGTATGAAGAACCCTACAGGTGGCGATTTCAATACGATGTTAAACGCCATTAAGGCAGCCCAGGGTGCCCATTCATTCATTTATCGTGGCTGGGCAGCTCATTCAATGGGTAACCCTTATGCTCATGCTATTTTGAGAGGCTACTCGGATTTTGAAGGCAAATCCATTCCCAACTATTCTTATGAGAATGTAGTTAAATTAAATGAAATGTATATGGCTGCGGATTTATTAAACCCTGCACTGATTATCGATACCAATCATGCCAATTCGGGTAAGGATCCTTTTAAACAGCCTGAAATAATCAAAGAGGTAATGAACTATCGTAAAGATAACCCTGATTTGAAGAAGCTTATAAGAGGTTTTATGGTAGAAAGTTACATCGAAGACGGTAACCAGAAGGTGGGAGACGGTATATACGGCAAGTCCATTACCGATGCCTGCCTTGGATGGGAGAAGACCGAAAAGCTTATAAGAGATCTGGCAGATATGCTGTAAAGCGTTTAAAGTGAACCAAATAAGTATAAAAAGGGATACCACAAACCGGTGGTATCCCTTTTGATTTTGTTATTTAGCAAGTTTTGCTGCAAGCTCTTCCATAAAGAAAGGAATATTTAAGCTCTGAGGGCACTGATAACGGCATGCACCGCAACCGATACAGTCACCGGGCTGTCCTTCTGATTCAATGGCAGCAATTTTGCCCTGGATTCCCCAGTCACCGTTGGCCTTAACATCATTGAGAACTCTTAAGAATTCAGGAATGTTAATCTTCATGGGACATGCGGGAACACAGTATTTGCATGCTGTACAGGGAATTGTAAGCTGTTTTTTGAAAAGACGGCAGGCTTCTTCAAGTATTTTCTGATCGGCGTCAGATAAAACATCATCTTCGGCGAAGGTGGATATATTATCCCTTACCTGATCTGTGTCATTCATACCGCTTAAGATTGTCAATATTCCGGGAAGACTCTTTACGAATCTTAAAGCCCAGGAGGAAATGCTCCATTCGGGATGAGCTTCCTTAAGAATTGCTTCGGCGTCGGGAGTAAGCTCTGACAGGCGGCCGCCACGAACGGGCTCCATTACGGTAATGGGAATGTTTCTTTTTACCAGAGCCTCATATTCATTTTTGGCATTACCGAAATACCAGTCATAGTAATTAAGCTGAATCTGAGCAAAATCAAACTTGTGGCTGTCGGCAAATCTCTCAAGTGTAGCAGTTGAAGCGTGGGCGGAGAATCCGATATAGCTGATTTTGCCCTCTGCGCGCATCTCTTCAAGGAATTCGATGAGACCGGAATTTAAATATTCATCCACATTGGAGTCGGTTACGCAGTGAACGAGATAGAAGTCAATGCGGTCGGTTTTAAGGCGTTCAAGCTGTGCTGCAAAGGTCTTTTTGTAGTCCTTCTCGGCATTGATGTTAAACTTGGTTGCCAGATAATAAGAATCTCTGGGATATTTGCTGATAGCTTCGCCAAGGCAACGTTCGGAATCACCGCTGTTGTATACATGGGCTGTGTCATAATAGTTGATTCCGCTCTCATAGGCCAGATCGATTACGGCATGAGCCTTATCGTACTGAATCTGCTTGCCCGATGAATCTGTTGTATGGAAACGCATATTTCCAAGTCCAAGGCCGGAAATCTGAATGTCTTTAAACTGTTTCTTTACCATAAAAACCTCCAAAATACATTATAAATGTTTTCTTTTCACATAAATAAACTATCATAAATACCATTTCAATAACATAAGCAAAAGAAGGAAAAATTGTAATAATATAGTTAAAATGGTAAAATATTAAAGATGTTTTGACAAAAGAAATATAGGATTTGAATATGTACTATTATCATAGAAAAGCAAAAAGTGCACAGAAGGCCTCAAAGGAGATTAGCCCGGAGGTTATTGAGGCCAGAACAGCCTGTCAAAAGGCTTTAAACAGTGCCAAAAACGATATCATTAAAGAAAATCTCAAATATCTTGGTGAGTATGTTAAAAACTATGATTTTTCGGAGCTTAGCTACGGGGTGGTTAAGGAAAAAAGTCAGCGACATACAATTGAAGATATCTTTTATAGTGCAATTAAAGGCAGCTCCAAAAGTAAGGGTATGAATTCCACACTGGCCTGTAAGGCCTGGAACTGGAAGGAGCACAAAAACGCATATAACGGGTCTCTCAGGTTTGTTCTTTCGCATCTTAAACCTGCGTCAACCTATAAAAACCTTTCAAGGGGCGGGTTTGACAAGGTATACCATGATTTTTACATGTCAATTCTTCCCAGGATTAAGGAAGAAGCCAGGGACATTTTTGATAACAGCATCTACTACAACAAGGCTTTTTTGACCATGGAGCATCAGCTGCTTGAAGAAGACCGGCTGTTTCAGGGAATGATTACCGATAAAATTCCGGATAAGATTCCGGATTTGTATCCCCTTGCCCGCAAAATGAAGCGCCATTTTGTTTTTCATGTGGGCCCCACCAATTCCGGAAAAACCTATGATGCCATTTGTGCGTTAAAGGCAGCCAAGAAAGGTATTTACCTGGCACCTTTAAGGCTTTTGGCCTACGAAATATTTGACCGGTTAAATGATGAAGGGGTTCCCTGCAGTATGATTACCGGTGAAGAAGAAATATTTGTGGACGGTGCGGAACATTATTCGGCCACAATAGAAACCGTTAATACAGCGGAGCTGTTTGATGTGGCTGTTATTGATGAGGGCCAGATGATAGGAGATGAGCAGCGCGGCGGAGCCTGGACAAGGGCGATTCTTGGTGTGTGCGCCGATGAAATCCATATATGCTGCGACGAATCCTGCGTGGATCTGATTACAGGTATTATTGAAGAGTGTGAGGACACTTACGAGATAAAAAAGAATCAGCGAAGTGTGCCGCTGGTTTTCGATAAATCGGAAAGCTTTTCTTTTCCAAGGTCTGTTAAGCCCAAGGATGCTCTTATTGTATTTTCTAAGCAGTCTGTTATTGCAGTAACTGCTGAGCTTCAAAGAGCCGGAATTAAGGCCAGTATGATATACGGAAATCTACCCTATGATGTTCGTATGAATGAGGTTAAGCGCTTTGTTGAAGGCGAAACCGAGGTGGTGGTAGCTACGGATGCCATCGGTATGGGGCTTAACCTGCCTATCAGGCGAATAGTTTTTCTTGAAACAAGAAAGTTTGACGGTCATACCAGGAGAACACTTAACGTAAGTGAAATCAAACAGATTGCCGGTCGCGCAGGCCGTCGCGGTATTTTTGAAACCGGATACTACACCTCGGAATATCGTTCCCAGGCAATAAGAAGGGCGGTTGAAGGGTCTGTTGAAACTATTTCCTATGCAAGAATGGGTATACCGGAAAGTATTATTTATCTTGATATGCCACTATCGGAAATATTGAAAAGATGGGCCGATGTGGAATTCTCAAGCCTTTATGAAAAGGCTGATTTGGAAGAGGACATATCCCTTTGCAAAAAGCTTGAGGCAGTTGTCAGCGACAAAAAGCTTATTTACGATTTTATTATGATAGGCTTTAGAAGCTCCAAGTCATTTCTTACCGATTTGCTTCTTAAATTTGCCAAGGCCCAGGAAGCAGGAGGTTCGGGTCTTAAAAACAGGATCAACGATATAGTTGAGGCTGCAATAGTGCCCTTTGACGAAGATCTGGATGCCATGAAACTGGAAGAACTGGAGGATATGTATCTGGTATATGATCTTATCTACGCATATCTTCGCAAGTTTAACCACAGAGAACGTCTCGGAGATATTATTTTGCTTAAGAGAGATATCTCTTCGAGGATAATCGAGTATTTAAAGACTCAGCAGCTGGAGGGCAGAAAGTGCCACTGCTGTGGAAGGGAACTGGCATGGAACTATCCCTATGCCAAGTGTGAAGACTGCTTCTTTATTGAAAAATAAAAACAGGTGTTTAAATGTACAGATTACTAATTGTTGAGGATGACAAAGGAATAGCGGAGGGAATTGCTGCCCAGGCAGGGCTTTGGGAGCTTGAGTGCCATATAATTAAGGATTTTAGAAATGTAATCGGTGAGTTTACAAAGGTTAATCCCCATTTGGTGCTTATGGATATTACGCTGCCCTTCTTTAACGGTTATCATTGGTGCTCGGAAATAAGAAAAATATCCAAGGTGCCCATAGTGTTTATTTCTTCGGCTGCCGACAACATGAACATAGTTATGGCCATTAATATGGGGGCTGATGATTTTATCGCAAAGCCCTTTGACGG